>DATICK010000045.1:0-4642 GCA_035456865.1 Sulfuricaulis sp. | reverse complement strand
GCTCAATCCGATGTCGGCTGGCGGCGTGATTCGCGTGCCGTTGCCGTCGCTCACCGAGGAACGCCGCAAGGAGCTTTCCAAGCACGTGCGCGCCGAGGGCGAGAACGCCAAGATAGCGATCCGCAACGTCCGCCGCGACGCCAACCAGCATCTGAAGGATGCGCTAAAAAAGAAACTGATCACCGAGGACGACGACAAGCGCGCGGAAGAAGCGGTGCAAAAATTCACCGACCGTTTTATCACCGAAGTAGACAAGCTCGTCGCTGCCAAGGAAAAGGACGTCATGCAGGTGTAGGCCGGACAGGCATATCGCAATGCTTTAAAAATGATTTTGAACCGCCAAGAACGCCAAGACCCCAAGTTTGTGAGACAAGAGGTTTTCTTGGCGCTCTTGGCGTTCTTGGCGGTGAAAATTAATTATTGATGTAGTGGCAACCACACACATGGCTAAAACTGATAACTCCGATACGGCAGCGGCACTGGCGGCGCAATCGCCCATTCCGCAGCACGTGGCCGTCATCATGGATGGCAATGGCCGTTGGGCCAAAGGCCGCGGACTACCACGCGTCGCCGGCCATCGTAAGGGCGTCGAACGCGTGCGGGACATGGTGTCCGCCTGTGCCGAGAAGGGAGTGAAATTCCTCACTCTATTCGCCTTCAGCAGCGAGAACTGGCGTCGTCCGGTACAGGAAGTCCAGTTGCTCAAAGAACTATTTCTGAGTGCGCTCGACAACGAAGTCCGGAAACTGCACAAGAACAATGTCCGCTTCCGTGTTATCGGCGACACCGAACGCTTCGGCGAGAAGATCACCACGCGCATCCGGCAGTCCGAAATGCTGACACAAAAGAATACGTCGCTAACGCTGACGATCGCTGCTAATTATGGCGGGCGCTGGGACATCGCGCAGGCTTGCGCCGAACTCGCCCGCCGCGCCGTCCGCGGCGAGATTGACCCGGACACGATTACGGAAAAAAGTCTCGAACCTTTTCTCAGCCTGGCCGGCGTTCCCGAGCCGGACCTGTTCATCCGCACCGGTGGCGAGCAGCGTATCAGCAACTTTCTGCTGTGGCAGCTGGCCTATACCGAGATGTATTTCACCCCGGTGCTGTGGCCGGATTTCGATCGCGCGCAATTCGAGCAGGCGCTTGTCTCTTATGCCGGACGCCAGCGCCGTTTCGGTCTGACAGGTGAGCAGATCGAAACCGCGCGTCATGCTTAGACAGCGGGTCCTCACCGCGCTCATTCTGATCCCGGTGCTGGTGGCGGCGCTGTTTTATTTTCCGCCTGGCTGGATTGTCGTTCTGTTTGGATTGTTCGTAGCCACCGCCGCTTGGGAGTGGGCAGCGCTGTCTGGTATTGGCGGGATTTTCTCCAGAACGACATATGTTTTCTGTCTCCTGATCCTCGGTGGCGCCGCGATATTCAGTGTCATGCGGCAACCTTCCCCGATCGCCTCTTTTCTCGCCGCCGCTGGACTGTGGTGGTTATGGGCGTTGGCGGAACTCATCAGCCGTAAGGACGTCAACAAGGGAATGTTCGCGACGACGGCGGGCAAGGTTGTTGGCGGTTTTCTGGTTCTGATTCCTCCCTGGGTCGCATCGGTATACCTGCTGGCGGTGGACAGTGAGCGCCCGCGTTTGCTGCTGTTTTTGCTTGTGCTCGTGTGGGTGGCAGACACCGCCGCCTATTTTGCTGGCTCGATCTTTGGCCGAACCAAACTTGCGCCGCACGTGAGTCCCGGAAAGACAGTGGAAGGCGTCATGGGCGGGGTGGCGGCTGTCGTGCTGCTGGCCTGGCTTTGTGGGACAATGGTCTGGAAATTCGAGCCAGGATTGCTTGTGCCATGGATCGGACTCGCCATTGTCACGGCGCTGTTTTCAGTCGTGGGCGACCTCACCGAGAGCAAGCTCAAACGCATCGCTGGAGTAAAAGACAGCGGCAACTTGATTCCCGGGCACGGCGGCGTGCTTGATCGTATCGACGCCTTGACGGCCGCCGCACCGATATTTCTTCTTGGCGTGATCACTCTGTTGAAGTTTTGATTCATGATCAGCGACACAATCAAATCTCTTGATGAACGGTCGGACCGGGGCATACGCGGTGTGACGATTTTGGGGTCCACCGGCTCCATCGGCGTCAACACGCTCGATGTGCTTACACGACATCCCGGACGTTTCCGTATCCTGGCGCTGACGGCTAACACGCAGGTAGAAAGACTTTTCGATCAGTGCCGGCAGTTTCTACCGCAGAAGGCCGTCATGCTCGATGCAAGCGCCGCCACCCGCCTCAAGAATAAAATTCAGCAGGCAGGGATCGAAGTGGAGGTATTGTCGGGGACAGAAGGGCTGAATACCGTGGCCACGCATCCGCGCGCGCACATTGTGGTGGCGGCGATTGTCGGTGCCGCCGGATTGTTGCCGACACTGGCGGCAGTACGCGCGGGAAAACGGGTATTGCTGGCGAACAAGGAACCGCTGGTGATGTCTGGCCGCATCTTTGTCGAAGAGGCGCATGCCAGTGGCGCGGAGCTGTTGCCGGTGGACAGCGAGCACAACGCCATCTTCCAGTCCATGCCGGCCGGATACCGCACCGGAGACGTACCTGCAGGCGTGAGACGTATTTTTCTTACCTGTTCCGGCGGACCTTTTCGTGCCACGTCGGCGGAAGCGCTGGTTTCCGTCTCACCGGAACAGGCATGCGCGCATCCGAACTGGGTCATGGGGCGCAAGATCTCCGTGGATTCGGCCACGCTGATGAACAAGGGCCTGGAACTGATCGAGGCGTGCTGGCTTTTCGGTATGACACCCGATCAGGTCGAAATCGTGATTCATCCGCAAAGCGTGATTCATTCACTGGTCGAGTACGTGGATGGCTCGGTATTGGCCCAACTCGGCAATCCGGACATGCGCACACCGATTGCGCATGCGCTGGCATGGCCGGAGCGCATCGAATCCGGTGTAAAAAGCCTCAACCTCTTCGAGCTGGCGCGTCTGGACTTCGAGTCTCCCGACTTCAAGCGTTTCCCATGCCTGCAACTCGCCTATGACTCCGCACGCGCCGGAGGAACCACACCGGTGATTTTGAATGCGGCCAACGAAGTGGCGGTGCAGGCGTTTCTCGACCGGCGTATCGGATTTACCGATATTCCACGCGTGATTGAACACACGCTTTCACTCCTGCCGGCGAGCCAGGACACACAACTGGGCACGGTGCTCTCGGACGACGTGCGCGCCCGCGAAACTGCCAGCCGTTTCATTTCCAGCCGGGAATCGCGCATGGGACAGGGGGTGACATGATGGATATGCTTTATTATGTCGGCGCGTTCGTGGTGGCGCTCGGCGTTCTGATCGCGGTGCATGAATTCGGTCACTTCTGGGTCGCTCGGCGACTGGGCGTGAAGGTGTTGCGTTTCTCCATCGGTTTCGGAAAACCGCTGTGGTCCCGACGCGTGGGCGCGGACCGCATGGAGCTTGCTATCGGCGCATTTCCGCTCGGCGGCTACGTGAAGATGCTGGATGAAACCGAGGGCGAGGTTCCGCCACAGGAAATGCATCGCGCTTTCAATCGCCAGACGACGTGGAAGCGCATGGCGATCGTGGTGGCCGGACCGCTATTCAATTTTCTGTTCGCCATCCTGGCCTATTGGGCGGTGTACATGATCGGGGTGGATGGAATCAAGCCGGTAGTCGGCAAGGTGACGGAAAGCTCGATTGCCCAGCAAGCCGGATTCCGCGCCGGGGACGAGATCCTGAGTATTGACGGCAAGGAAGTGCAGAGCTGGGATCAGAGGCGATTATATCTGTTTCAACGCGCGCTCGACCGCGCGCGCGTGAATGTTGAAGTGCGCGACGCGCAGGGAAAGGTTGAATCGCGGCAGCTGGATTTATCGAACCTGCCGGTACAAGAAGTCAACGCATCGCTGGTGGAGCGTGGCATCGGATTGATCGGTTTTTTCCCCGAACCGTTGCCGGTGATTGGCGCCATGGAACCAGGTCCGGCTGAGCGTGCCGGAATGAAAATCGGTGATCGTCTGGTGGAGGCCAATGGCGAGTCGGTGCCGTCGTGGGAACGACTGGTCGAGGTGATCAGCAAGAACCCGGGCAAAACGGTCCACGTCACGGTCGAAAGGGAAGGCGCGCGACACGATTTTGAAGTCACGCCGGATGCCGTGGAGCAGGGCGGACAGACAATCGGGCGTATCAACATTAGACCCCGGTTTACGGACATCCCCGACTCGATGCGCGTCAAGGTGCGATTCGGTGTCTTCGAGGCGCTGACCGAGGGCGCTCGTAACACCTGGTCGATGTCGGTGCTTACGCTCGAGATGTTGTACCGGATGCTGAAGCTCGAGGTTTCGGCGCGCAATATCAGCGGCCCCATCACGATTGCCCAATATGCCGGCTACTCCGCCAAAGTGGGCTTCGAGCAGTTTGTGCTGTTTCTGGCCGTCATCAGCATCAGTCTCGGGGTATTGAATCTTTTGCCTATCCCGGTACTCGATGGTGGTCACCTGATGTATTACATTATCGAAACCATCAAAGGCAGCCCGCTTTCCGAGCGGACCATGATGCTGGGGCAGCAGGTCGGAGTGGCCTTGCTGGGAGGCCTCATGATGCTGGCCTTTTATAATGATCTGACCCG
>DATICK010000044.1:0-10380 GCA_035456865.1 Sulfuricaulis sp. | reverse complement strand
TCCGCCCGGAGTCGACGCCGTAGACGCCGAACTCGCTGCGCAGGCGCTGCATCTGCGCGGCCGTCAGCCCCGAGTAGCTGAACATCCCGCGCTGGCGGACGATGAAGCCGAAGTCCTGCTTGACGCCGGCGGCGGCGAGCTTCTCGGCCAGCAGGCTGCGCATCTGCTTGATGCGCTGGCGCATCCCGGCGAGCTCCTCTTCCCACATCGCACGCAGCGCGGGCGTGTCGAGCACCGTCGCGACGACCTGCGCGCCGTGCGTCGGGGGGTTGGAGTAGTTGGTGCGGATCATCACCTTGAGCTGGCTCAGCACGCGCGCCGCTTCGTCCGCGCTGGCACAGACGACGCTGAGCGCGCCGACGCGCTCGCCGTACAGCGAGAAGCTCTTGGAGAACGAGGTCGAGACGAGGAAGTCCACGCCCGCGTCGAGGAACAGCCGCACCGCCGCGCCGTCCTCGACGATGCCCTCGCCGAAGCCCTGATAGGCCATGTCGAGGAAGGCGACCAGACCGCCGTCCTTCACCTGCGCGACCACCTGCTCCCACTGCGCGGGCGTGAGGTCATAGCCGGTCGGGTTATGGCAGCAGGCGTGCAGGACCACGATCGTCCCGGCCGGTGCGCGACCCAGGGCGGCGAGCATGCCTTCGAAGTCGATGCCGCGCCGTGCCGCGTCGTAGTACGGATAGGTCGAGACCGTGAAGCCCGCGTTCGTGAACAGCGCGCGGTGGTTCTCCCAGCTCGGGTCGCTGATCAGCACCTGCGCGGCCGGGTCGATGCGCCGGAGGAAGTCGGCGCCGACCTTGAGACCGCCGGTGCCGCCGAGCGCCTGCACGGTGGCGACGCGCCGCTCCTTGACGGCGCCGCTGTCGTCTCCGAATACGAGCCCCTGGACCGCGCGGTCGTACGCGGCGATGCCGTCGATCGGAAGATAGCCGCGCGGGCGCGGCGTCTCGGCCAGCAGCCGCTCGGCCTCGACCACGCACTTCAGCAGCGGAAGCTTGCCCGCGTCGTCGTAGTAGACGCCGACGCCGAGGTTCACCTTGGCCGGGTTCGGGTCGGCGGCGAACTGCTCGTTGAGGCCGAGGATGGGGTCGCGCGGGGCGAGTTCGACGGCGTCGAAGAGCGGCATGGGGAATTCCGTTTGTGGGTTACGCTAACCGGTTCGATTTTAGTGTTTGCGCTGGAGACGGACCGATGCCTGCCGAGGTTGCCGAAGCGAAGCCGCAAGCGCAGGCGGGCGAGTTCGTCGGCTTCCCGGGCTCGCCGTTCCAGCTGTACATGCCGTACCCGCCCGCCGGCGACCAGCCGGAGGCGATCGAGCGGCTGGTCGAGGGCGTGAACGACGGCCTGGCCTGGCAGACGCTGCTCGGCGTGACCGGCTCGGGCAAGACCTTCACGATGGCCAACGTGATTGCCCGGCTCGGCCGCCCGGCGATCGTGTTCGCGCCCAACAAGACGCTGGCCGCGCAGCTGTACGCGGAGTTCCGCGAGTTCTTTCCGAAGAACGCGGTCGAGTACTTCGTCAGCTACTACGACTATTACCAGCCCGAGGCCTACGTGCCGCAGCGCGACCTGTTCATCGAGAAGGACAGCGCCATCAACGAGCACATCGAGCAGATGCGGCTGTCGGCCACCAAGAGCCTGCTCGAGCGGCGCGACGTGGTGATCGTCGCCACCGTGAGCGCGATCTACGGCATCGGCAAGCCCGAGGACTATACCCAGATGCGGCTGATCGCGCGCACCGGCGACAAGGTCGGCCAGCGCGACCTGATCGCGCAGCTGGTGCGCATGCAGTACACGCGCAACGAGATCGACTTCGGCCGCGGCACCTTCCGCGTGCGCGGCGACACCATCGACGTCTTCCCGGCCGAGCACTCCGAACTGGCGCTGCGCATCGAGCTGTTCGAAGACGAGATCGAGTCGCTCGCGCTGTTCGATCCGTTGAGCGGGCGCATGCGCCAGAAGGTGCCGCGCTTCGTGGTCTACCCGTCGAGCCACTACGTCACGCCGCGCGAGCAGGTGCTGCGTGCGATCGACGGCATCAAGATCGAGCTGCGCGAGCGGCTGGCCGAGCTGGTCGGCGCGGGCAGGCTGGTGGAGGCGCAGCGCCTCGAGCAGCGCACCCGCTTCGACCTGGAGATGCTGCAGGAGGTGGGTCACTGCAAGGGCATCGAGAACTACACGCGGCACCTGTCGGGCGCGGCGCCGGGCGAGCCGCCGCCGACCCTGGTCGACTACCTGCCGGCCGACGCGCTGATGTTCCTCGACGAGTCGCACGTGCTGATCGGCCAGCTCGGCGGCATGTTCAACGGCGACCGTTCGCGCAAGACGGTGCTGGTCGAGTACGGCTTTCGGCTGCCGTCGGCGCTCGACAACCGGCCGCTCAAGTTCGAGGAGTTCGAACGCAAGATGCACCAGGCGATCTTCGTCTCGGCGACGCCCGCCGACTACGAGAACACGCACGCCGGCCAGGTGGTCGAGCAGCTGGTGCGCCCCACCGGCCTGGTCGATCCGGAGGTCGAGGTGCGGCCTGCCGCGACCCAGGTCGACGACGTGCTGCAGGAGATCCGCGAGCGCGTCGATGCCGGCGAGCGCGTGCTCATCACCACGCTGACCAAGCGCATGGCCGAGCAGCTCACCGACTACCTCGCCGACAACGGCGTCAAGGTGCGCTATCTGCACAGCGACATCGACACGGTCGAGCGCGTCGAGATCCTGCGCGACCTGCGCCTTGGCACCTTCGACGTGCTGGTCGGCATCAATCTGCTGCGCGAGGGGCTCGACATCCCCGAGGTGTCGCTGGTCGCCATCCTCGACGCCGACAAGGAGGGCTTCCTGCGCGCCGAGCGCAGCCTGATCCAGACCATCGGCCGGGCGGCGCGCCATATTCACGGCAAGGCCATTCTTTACGCCGACCGGATGACGGATTCGATGCAGGCGGCCATCGGCGAGACCGAGCGCCGGCGGCAGAAACAGGTCGCCTACAACAAAACTCACGGCATCACGCCCAAGGGCATCATCAAGGCGGTCAAGGAAATCATCGACGGCGTGCCGCCCGCGCACCCGCTGTTTGGCACGAAAAACTACGGGACTAAATCCGCCCATGCAGGACGCGAGTTCCTGCACGCCGCCGAGGAGGATGCCGAATACGCGGCCATGGCGCCGGACGCGCTGGCCAAGTTGCTCAACAAGCTCGAAAAGCAGATGTACACCCATGCACGCAATCTCGAATTCGAGCAGGCAGCGGCGCTGCGCGACAAGCTTCATACCATCCGTTCACGTCAGTTCGGCGTGGTCGAGGGCAGCGGCCGAAAGCGCGGTTGAGGAGGGTGGTTCAGACCTGCCCTCAATTATGATTGATCGGGCACAGCGGCATTGGCGCCCTCAATCAGGCATAAAACTTGTGACTCCGCGCCGAATTGTGCTATTTTTCCGCGCCTGTTTGCAGGCGCGTAGCTCAGTGGTAGAGCACCACCTTGACATGGTGGTGGTCGGTGGTTCGATCCCACTCGCGCCTACCAGATTTAATCCCCGGCAACGCCGGAGGATAAGACAACCGTACTGCTGAAACCCGTTTATGCGGCCGTTCGTAGAGGTCGCCACTGACGAAAGGGTCGCGCATCATGCCAGTCATCACGCTGCCGGACGGCAGCCGCCGGGAATATCCCCAGCCGCTAACGGTCGCCGACATTGCTGCGAGTATCGGGCCGGGTTTGGCGCGCGCCGCGCTTGCCGGTCGCGTCAACGGCAAGCTCGTGGACACCTCGTTCCGCGTCGAACAGGACGCCGAAGTCGCGATCATCACGGATAAAAGCCCGGAGGGAGTGGAGATCATCCGCCACTCTACAGCGCATCTGCTGGCGCAGGCCGTCAAGGAGCTGTTCCCGGAAGCCCAGGTCACGATCGGTCCGGTCATCGAGAACGGCTTTTATTACGATTTCGCATTCAAACGTGGGTTCACGGAAGAGGATCTGGCGAAAATCGAGCAGCGCATGCACGAGATCGCGAAGCGCGATTACCCCGTCAGCCGTACCGTCATGCCGCGTGACGAAGCCATCGTGTTTTTCCGGGACATGGGCGAGGAGTACAAGGCAAAGATCATTGAGGACATTCCCGCCGGCGAGCAGATCTCGCTGTATCGCCAGGGCGAATTCATCGACCTGTGCCGTGGCCCGCACGTGCCCTCGACCGGCAAGCTCAAGGCATTCAAGCTCATGAAGGTGGCCGGCGCCTACTGGCGCGGCGACTCGCGCAACGAAATGCTGGCACGCATTTACGGTACGGCGTGGACGAGCAAGGAGGCGCTGGATGTCTATCTGCACCAGATTGTGGAGGCCGAGAAACGCGACCATCGCAAGATCGGCCGCAGCCTCAACCTGTTTCACATGCAGGAAGAGGCGCCGGGCATGGTGTTCTGGCACGAGCGCGGCTGGCGGCTCTATCAGCAGATCGTTCAGTACATGGGCGAGTTGTGGCGCGAGCACGGCTACCGCGAGATTCGCACGCCGCAACTCGTGGACCGTTCATTGTGGGAGAAATCCGGCCACTGGGAGAAATTCCACAGCGATATGTTCATCACCGAATCGGAAAAGCGGCTCTATGCCGTCAAGCCGATGAACTGCCCCTGTCATATCCAGATATACAACCAGGGGCTCAAGAGTTACCGCGATCTGCCGCTGCGGCTGGCAGAATTCGGCTCGTGCCACCGCAACGAGCAATCTGGTGCGTTGCACGGGCTGCTGCGCCTGCGTAATTTCGTGCAGGACGACGCGCATATCTTCTGCACCGAGAATCAGATCCAGCCCGAGGTGTCGGCCTTTATCGACCTGCTGCACCGGGTCTATGCCGACTTTGGCTTCCAGGACATCATCTACAAGCTATCCACCCGCCCGGCCAACCGGATCGGTTCCGATGAAAGCTGGGACAAGGCCGAACATGCCCTGGAGCAGGCGCTGAACACCAAGGGCCTCAAATGGGACTTGCAGCCGGGGGAAGGGGCGTTTTACGGCCCCAAGATCGAGTTCTCGCTCAAGGACAGTCTGGGGCGCATCTGGCAGTGCGGCACCATCCAAGTGGACTTCTCCATGCCCGGCCGGCTCGGAGCGACCTATATCGCCGAGGATGGCAGCAAGCAGGTGCCAGTCATGTTGCACCGCGCCATTTTGGGCTCGTTGGAGCGGTTTATCGGCATTCTGATCGAGGAACACGCGGGAGCGCTGCCGACCTGGCTGGCCCCGGTCCAGGCCGTCATCCTGACCATTACCGACGAGCAACAGGAAGCTGCCCTCCGACTCGAAAAAACCCTGCGCCGACTCGGTTGGCGGGTCGAATCCGACTTGAGAAACGAGAAAATAGGCTTTAAAATTCGCGAACATACCTTGCAGCGCATCCCCTATATGCTGGTCATCGGCAAGAAGGAAGCCCTGGAAGGTACCCTGGCCGTGCGCACGCGTAAGGGTGAGGATCTCGGCGGGATGACGTCAGACGCATTCCACGTCATGCTTACCCGGGAAACCGCGAGCCGCGGCATTACTATTTTGGAGGATCAGAAACATCGCGACGGATAAAGAGGTTCGTGTCAACGGGCGTATCAACGCCCCGAAAGTCAGGTTGATCGGCAGTGATGGCCAGCAGGTTGGCATAGTTCCCATAAGCGATGCGCTGCGCAGGGCGGAGGAAGCTGGCCTCGATCTCGTAGAGATTTCACCGAATGCCGCACCGCCGGTTTGCCGGGTCATGGATTTCGGCAAATACCAGTACGAGGAAAGCAAGCGCAAACACGCGGCGAAGCGCAAGCAAAAGCAGATTCAGATCAAGGAAGTCAAATTCCGTCCCGGGACGGATGTCGGGGATTATCAGACCAAGCTGCGCAACCTGGTCCGCTTCCTGGAAGAGGGCAACAAGGCCAAGATTACGCTGCGTTTCCGCGGACGCGAGCTGGCGCATCAGGAACTCGGCATTGAAATGCTGAAGCGGCTGGAAAGCGATCTCAAGGATTATGGCGTGGTGGAACAACATCCGCGCATGGAAGGCAAGCAGATGGTGATGGTGTTCAATCCCAAGCCGGGAGCGGGCAAGGCCGTCAAGAGCGAGAAGCCGGCGCCGAAGACGGAGCCCAAGACGGAACCGAAGGCCGAACCCAAAATCAAGACGGCGACCTAGCCGCCGAAAAAGTTTTTTATAACCGCGACCGAACGGGCCACGCATGTGCCCGCAGGCGCTTACTCAAGGAGTACAAACATGCCCAAGTTGAAAACCAACCGCGCCGCCGCCAAGCGCTTCAAGAAGACGGCGAAAGGCGGCTTCAAACGCTCGCATTCGCATCTGCGGCACATCCTCACCAAAAAGAGCTCCAAGCGCAAACGTCACCTGCGTGGCACGACCACGGTGTTCAGCACCGACGTCGCCGGCCTGCGCCGCTTGTTGCCGTACAGCTGAGGAGAATAGAACATGCCAAGAGTCAAACGTGGAGTCACGGCCGGCGCGCGTCACAAGAAGGTGCTGGCTCAGGCCAAGGGTTATTACAACGCACGCCGCAAGGTATATCGCGTCGCCAAGCAGGCGGTCGCCAAGTCCGGCCAGTATGCCTATCGCGACCGGCGCGTCCGCAAGCGCGAATTCCGCGCCCTGTGGATCGCGCGCATCAACGCCGCGGCGCGCGAGTGTGGTCTCTCCTATAGTCGATTTATGAACGGGCTGAAAAAGGCCACCATCGATATCGACCGCAAGGTGCTGTCCGATATCGCGGTGCACGATAAAAAATCCTTTTCCGTTCTTGCTGACAAGGCAAAGGCCGCTCTGGCCGCTTGAGATCGAGGTGACGGTGCAAGCCGTCACATGAAGCGATTGTCACTGAAAGGGAAAGGTCAACCGACCTTTCCCTTTTTTATTTGTACGTGAGCAAACTTAACCGTGAATGACACGACGCACGCTGTTGAGCAACATCTGAAGACGTTGATGGCGGAGGCCGAAGCGGCGGTCGGCGCCGCAGGCGATGCCTCTGCCGTCGAAGATCTTCGCGTCAAATATCTGGGCAAGAAGGGCCTGCTGACCGAGCAACTGAAAAGTCTCGGTGGACTGCCGCCGGATGAGCGGCCGCGCGTCGGCGCGCTCGTCAACCGTGCCAAGGAAGCGCTGCAGGAGAAACTCGGCGCGCGCAAACATCAGCTTGAATCAGCCGCCCGTGACCAGCAGCTGGCGCGTGAAATACTGGATGTGACGCTCCCGGGACGCGGCGTACGCCAAGGCGGCCCGCATCCGATTACCCGCACACTGGAGCGGCTCGAGACCCTGTTCGTGCAGATGGGGTTCGATGTCGCCGACGGCCCCGAAGTCGAGGACGATTATCACAATTTCGGGGCGCTCAATATTCCTCCAAGCCACCCCTCGCGGGCGATGCACGACACGTTTTATTTCGACGCGCACCGGCTGCTACGCACGCATACTTCGCCCGTGCAGGTGCGCTACATGGAAAACCGCCAGCCGCCGCTGCGAATTATCGCGCCCGGGCGTGTTTATCGCTGCGATTCGGATGTGACCCATACTCCCATGTTCCACCAGATCGAGGGGCTCATGGTGGACGAGGCGGTGAGTTTTGCCGATCTCAAGGGAGTGCTCAGCGATTTTCTGGTTCAGTTCTTCGAGAAACCGCTCAAGGTGCGGTTTCGCCCGTCGTACTTTCCGTTCACGGAGCCGTCCGCGGAAGTGGATATCAGCTGCGTCATCTGCGGCGCCAAGGGTTGCCGGGTATGCAAGAACACCGGCTGGCTCGAGGTGCTGGGGTGCGGCATGGTGCACCCCGAGGTGTTTCGTCATGTGGGTATCGACAGCGAGCGCTGGAGTGGCTTTGCTTTTGGATTGGGCGTGGAGCGCCTTGCGATGCTGCGCTATGGCGTGAACGATCTGCGATTGTTTTACGAAAACGATTTACGCTTCTTGCAGCAATTCAGGTAAAAAAATGAACTGCCAAGGCGCCACGAACGCCAACGTTTTGAAAACGATCAGAAAAGTTTTTCCTGGCGCCCTGGCGCTTTGGTGGTTAAACGCATTATGAAAATAAGTGAAAAATGGCTGCGTGAGTGGGTATCACCGAAGCTCGATACGCGCGCGCTCGCGGACCGGCTGACCATGGCCGGACTGGAAGTCGGCGCGATTGAACCGGTGGCGCCGGTTCTGGATCGCGTCGTGGTCGGAGAGATCGTTTCCGTCGTGCCGCATCCATCAGCCGACAAGCTCCGGCTTTGCCGGGTGAACGTCGGTAAAGGCAAGAAACTCGATATCGTGTGCGGCGCGGCCAACGCGGCGCCAGGCATGAAGGCGCCCGTCGCACTGGAAGGCGCCATGCTGCCGGGCGGGATGAAAATCAAACAAGCGGAAGTTCGTGGCGTTATGTCCGCCGGCATGCTCTGTTCCGCCAGTGAGCTGGGACTGGCGGAGTCCGCCGATGGCCTGCTGTCCCTGGACAAGGACGCCAGACCGGGCGCGTCGATCGCCGATTATCTGGGTCTTGATGACGTCACACTGGAGATCGATCTCACTCCCAACCGCGGCGATTGCCTGAGCATCGCCGGCATCGCCAGAGAACTCGCGGCGTTGACGGGCGCGAAAATAAAATCGCCGGTCATCAAACCGGCCAGCGCCAGACATCGCCATAAAATTTCCGTCAAACTCGATGCACCACAGGACTGTCCGCGCTACGTTGGCCGCATCATAAGCGATATCAATCCATCGGCGGTCACGCCCATGTGGATGAAGGAAAAATTGCGCCGCGGCGGCATCCGCAGCATTCATCCCGTTGTCGATGTCACCAATTATGTCATGCTCGAACTGGGGCAACCCATGCATGCCTTCGATCTCGACAAACTGCACGGCGCTATTCATGCGCGCCACGCCGCGAAAAACGAATCGCTGGTCCTGCTCGATGGCAATACGATCAAAATCGAGCCAGGCAGTCTGCTGATTGCCGACGACCAGCAAGCATTGGCACTGGCCGGCATCATGGGCGGCTTTCACTCCGCGGTATCCAATACCACCCGGCATTTGTTTCTCGAAAGCGCGTGGTTTCGACCGGAAACGATTTCAGTTCGCGCCCGTTCGCAGGGGCTGCAAACCGATTCGTCCCAGCGCTTCGAACGCGGAGTCGATCCGGACTTGCAACGACGCGCCATGGAACGCGCGACCTCGCTCCTGCTTGGCATCGTTGGCGGCAAGCCAGGACCGGTCATTGAACAGACGGCAGGGCGGCACCTGCCACGCACCGTTTCAATTGCCTTGCGCGTTGATCGCGTTGAACGCTTGCTGGGCATGAATGTGCCGGCCAGAATTATCGAGAGCATCCTGAAACGTCTTGGCATGAAGCTGAAAAAGTCGCGGTCGAACTGGATCATCACGCCACCCTCGTATCGTTTCGATATCGAGCGTGAAGCGGATCTGATCGAAGAGATCGCCCGCATCCATGGTTACGACAAACTCCCGACCCGGCATCCGCGTAATCCGATGTCCGCGCGGCCGGTAGCGGAATCTGGGGTGTCCGAACCGCGTCTGCGTGCCGCGCTGATAGATCGGGACTACCAGGAAGTCATCACCTACAGCTTCGTTGATCCCAAGATTCAAAACCTGATCGACCCCGAGATCCCGCCGCTGGCGCTGGCCAACCCGATCAGCGCGGACATGGCGGTCATGCGCACTTCGCTATGGCCCGGCTTGCTCCAGACCATCCTGTATAACCAGAACCGCCAGCAGACGCGGGTGCGTCTGTTTGAGATCGGACGCAGCTTTCTGCCGCGGGACCAGGACGTTGTTCAGGAGCATATGCTGGGCGGTGCCGTTTATGGCGATGCGGTGGCCGAGCAATGGGGCGCGGCGCGGCGCGCGGTTGATCTTTATGACGCCAAAGCCGATATTGAAGCCTTGTTCGCCCTGGCGGGCGTAGGCAGGGAGGTGCTATTCCGGCCTGGCAAGCACCCGGCCTTGCACCCCGGACAGACAGCGGAAATTCAATACCACGGACAACCGCTTGGCTTGCTGGGATTGCTGCACCCTGCGATTCAGGCCCAGCTGGGACTTTCGCAGCCGGTCGTCCTGTATGAGTTTCGGCTATCCTCACTGAGTGAGGGAAGGATCCCTATTTTCAAGGAATTTTCAAGATTTCCCTCGATAAGACGGGATCTTGCTATTATGGTGAATGAGGCAATACCGGCCCAGTCGGTACTGGACTGCATACAAAAAACCGCGGGAAGTTTGCTCGTAAACCTTGAGCTATTTGATGAGTATCGCGGGAAAGGCATTGATTCCGGAAGAAAAAGTTTGGCTCTGGGCTTGACCTTGCAGCACTCTTCGCGCACTCTTAATGAAGTGGATGTGGAGCAGGTGATGGCGGAG
>DATICK010000043.1:0-3075 GCA_035456865.1 Sulfuricaulis sp. | reverse complement strand
TTTGCCCTTGGCCGGGGTGACCTTGATCATGTAGAGCCGCCCGTTGAGGCGATACTCCTCATGGATTTCCGTGCCCTTGGTGGTGATGGTCACTTCCGGTTCCGGCTGTCCGGCGCCGGGGGGTTCGGGCGCCGCCGGGGGATTGTAATTCTCCGGAGGAGGCGGAGGCGGCGGCACGGGCGTGGTTGTCGGGGCCGCGGTCTTGCCGTTCGAGTTGCTCGACGCCGTCTCGGCCAGCACCGTGGGCGCTGTCAGCAGAGCGAGCAGAAAAAAAATAATTGTGCGCATGATTATTTTTCCGGGCATCAGAGATTGAGCTTGATCTCTCTTTCCTCTTCCGAAGGCGCAAAACCGCTTTCCTCATAATACCGGAAGATTACCTCCAACACCTCCTCGGCGCTGTCGACCACGCTGAAGAGTTCGAGATCGCTTTTGTCGATCGTGCCCTCGGACACCAGCTTGTCTTTGAACCAGTCCACCAGGCCGGCCCAGAACGGCGCGTGCACCAGGATGATGGGAATGCGCGTGGTCTTGCCGGTCTGGATCAGGGTGAGCGCCTCGACCAGCTCGTCGAGGGTTCCGAAACCGCCGGGCATGCAGACGTAGGCCTTGGCGTATTTCACGAACATCACCTTGCGCGCGAAAAAGTGCTGGAACGTCAGCGTGATGTTCTGGTGCGGATTGGCGTGCTGTTCGTGCGGCAGCCGGATGTTCAGGCCCACGCTCGGGGACTTGCCGGCATAGGCGCCCTTGTTGGCGGCCTCCATCAGGCCCGGGCCGCCGCCACTGACCACGGAAAAACCGGCGTCGGAAAGCTTGCGCGCGATCTCCTCGGTCAGGGCATAATAGGGGTGGCCCGGCGCCGTCCGCGCCGATCCGAAAATGCTGACCGAGGGCTGGATCGTCGAGAGCTGTTCGAAGCCGGCGACGAACTCGGCCATGATCTGGAAAATCTTCCACGATTCCCGTGACATGGTGCCCGAGGGCGCCACCTCGATGCGGAACTGGGCGTCCGCGCCGTTGGGTTTCGGGAACGGCGGTAATTTATCTTTGGGATCCCTGTTATTCATAACGGAAGCCTTGCTGCGCTCGTCTTGTCATAAGATGTGTAGCCCTACTTGGTTCGTCTTGTCATAAGATACATTTTTAGCACAAACAATCAGGTCCCGAGCGAACCGACAAATACATGAGCCCCAAAGCCACAGACCGGAAGAAAAACGCTGTCACGGAAGCGTCGGCAGGCGGGAAAAAAGGCGGGCCACTGATCCTCGTGGACGGCTCATCTTATCTGTACCGTGCCTTCCATGCCATGCCCGCGCTCGCCAACTCGCGCGGCGAGCCGACCGGCGCGGTATACGGCGTGGTCAATATGCTGCGCCGCATGCTTTCCGAATACGACACCGAGCACCTGGCGGTGGTGTTCGACGCCAAAGGCAAGACCTTCCGCGACGATATCTACCCCGAGTACAAGGCACACCGTCCGCCGATGCCGGACGAGCTTGCGGCCCAGATCGAACCGATTCACGACATCATCCGCGCCCTCGGCCTGCCGCTCATTCAGGTCCAGGGGGTCGAGGCCGATGACGTGATCGGCACGCTCGCGCGCGCCGCTGCCGCGGAAGGCCGCGAGACCGTGATTTCCACCGGCGACAAGGACATGGCGCAACTCGTGGACGGACACGTCCGCCTGGTGGATACGATGAAGGACGCCGAGTACGACCACGATGCAGTGGTGGCGAAATTCGGCGTGACGCCGCAACAGATCGTGGACTACCTGGCGCTCGTGGGCGACACCTCCGACAACATCCCCGGCGTGCCCGGGGTCGGGCCCAAGACCGCGGCCAAGTGGTTGCAGGAATACGGTTCGCTCGATGAAATCGTGGCGCACGCGAATGACGTGCCCGGCAAGGCCGGTGACAGCCTGCGCGCGTCCCTGGGGCATCTGCCGATGGCGCGGAGCCTCGCCACCATCAAGTGCGACGTGGAGTTGAAGAGCACCCCGCAAGACCTGCGGCGCACGCCGCCCGATAACGCCCGGCTGCGCGAGCTGTTCGCGCGTTTCGAATTCAAGAGCTGGCTGGCTGAGCTGGGCGGTACGAATCCGGCGCCGGCGTCCGTGCCCGCCGGAGCGTCGGCCACGAACGCGGCCTATGAGATGATCACCGACATGGCGGCGCTCGACCGCTGGCTGGCGCGGCTCGGGAAATCGGAACTCTTTGCCTTCGATACCGAGACCACCAGTCTCGATGCCTTGCAGGCCGAGATCGTGGGCGTGTCCTTCACCGACCGTGCCAGCGCGGGCGCCTACGTGCCGCTGGCGCACCAGTATCCCGGCGCGCCGGCGCAGCTCGCGCGCGACGCGGTGCTCGCCAAACTCAAACCGCTGCTCGAAGACGCCGCGCGTCCCAAGATCGGACAAAACTTCAAATACGATATGAGCGTGCTCGCCAACTACGGCATCCGGATGGCCGGGATGCGTTACGACACCATGCTCGAATCCTACGTGCTGGACTCGACCGCCTCGCGCCACGACATGGACTCGCTCGCGCTCAAGTACCTCGGCTACAAGACGGTCAAATACGAAGAGGTCGCCGGGAAGGGCAAGCATCAGATCAACTTCAGCGAGGTGCCGCTGGAACAGGCGACGAACTACGCCGCCGAGGACGCCGATATCACTTTCCGGTTGCACGAACATTTGTGGCCGCGATTGAACGAAACGCCGACACTGGTGAAACTTTTCGACGAGATCGAGATGCCGCTGGTGCCGGTGCTGGCGCGCATGGAACGCCATGGCGTGCTGATCGACGTCGCGATGCTGAAGACGCAGAGCGGCGAGCTGGCCCAGCGCCTGCTCGAAATCGAGCGCGAAGCGCATAGCCTTGCCGGCCAGCCGTTCAACATGGGTTCGCCCAAGCAGATCCAGGAAATCCTTTATGACAAGCACCAGCTGCCGGTGCTCAAGAAAACTCCCACCGGCCAGCCGTCCACGGCGGAGGAGGTGCTGCAGGAACTGGCGCTCGATTATCCGCTGCCGCAGCTGATTCTGGATTACCGCGGCCTCGCCAAGCTCAAGTC
>DATICK010000042.1:0-9378 GCA_035456865.1 Sulfuricaulis sp. | reverse complement strand
GGGCCGTGGTAGACCACCACGTTGATAGGCTCCATGTGTAAGCGCCGTAAGGCGTTGAGCTAAGGAGTACTAATTGCCCGTGTGGCTTGACCATATAACACCCAAAACGCCGGGTGTGGGTTCAAGCCAACGCAACATCCCCGCGCTTTTTACATACTGAAACTGCCCGAACATAGGCTGTGGCAAGAAATTGCCACAGCGTAAAAGGTCTGCCTGGCGGCCATAGCGAGCGGGAACCACCCGATCCCATCCCGAACTCGGAAGTGAAACTGCTCAGCGCCGATGATAGTGTGGGGTTCCTCCACGTGAAAGTAGGACACTGCCAGGCTTTTTATAGCAACCCCGTTGGCTTACGCCAACGGGGTTTTTATTTTGCATCCCTCGGCACCGCAGGCGGCACATCCCTGTGCCGCGGTTTGGCAGTGGACTAGTTGAACGTGGCCACGTGACAAATTTGCATCCGTGGCTTCGCAGGCGGTACATCCCTGTACCGCTCCTGCCGGGAGCGATTTTGGACGGCCGCAGGCCGCCCGAAGCGCGAGCCACAGGGATGTGGCGAGTCAAAGTAGGACACTGCCAGGCTTTTATTCAAAACCCCGTCGGCGAAAGCTGACGGGGTTTTTCTTTGTTTGGCGTTCCCAACTCCCGTGACGCTGCTCGACCACTGGGCGCCCCCGGCATTTCCGGCGCGCCCATCGGGGTTCCTATCGCTTCCGTCAGGGTCTGCTTGCGCGGCATGGAATATCGGCTAGGGTTGATGGAAAGGGAAGAAGTGCTCGTGGTAAGGAATTGAAGCCTGAAAAATCCTGTCTTTTGTGAGATAATTTAACAGTAATGAAAGTTCCAGCACGTCGTTTCCCTTCGATAAGTCTGCGTCCCCCGTCGGAAGTACCCTGCACAGGCAAGACCGCCACGCAGCGCTTGCGGCTGCTCAGCTACAACATCCAGACCGGGATCGCCGCTAACAGCTACCGGCATTACCTGACGCACAGCTGGAAACATGTTTTGCCCTGTCCCAAGCGCCTCGACAATCTCAGCCGAATTGCCACGCTGATTGGCGGATTCGACATCGTTGGTTTGCAGGAAGTGGATGGCGGCAGTCTGCGCAGCGGGTTTATCAATCAGACAGAATACTTGGCGATTGAAGGACGGTTCCCCTACTGGAACGATCAGACCAACCGTAATCTCGGAAAATTCGCCCAGCACAGCACCGGGGTGCTGAGCCGGTTGCGCCCGGCCGAAGTGATCGAAGTGAAATTGCCCGGCATGATCCCGGGGCGCGGTGCGCTCACGGTGCGTTACGGGCATGGCGACGATGCGCTGATTCTGGTCATTGCGCATCTGGCGCTCGGAAAGCGGGCGCGCTTACGCCAGGTCCAGTGCATCGCCGAAATCATTCGCGATTACCGGCATGTCATCGTCATGGGGGACATGAATTGCAGCACCGACAGCCATGAGATCGACTGGCTGGTGAAGCGCACCGCCTTGCGGGAACCGACACATAACCTGCATACGTTCCCGAGCTGGCGCCCGTCGCGCAATCTGGATCAGATCCTGGTGTCGCCGTCGCTGGTGGTCGAACGCATCGAAGCGCTCAACTGCGCTTACTCCGATCATCTGCCGATCGCTATGGAGGTCATATTGCCCATGACCTTGCCGCGGTATGACGATCAGCGTATACCTGCCGTCCTGCCGCTGGCCGGCGCTGCGGCCTGATGTAATCTAACCCTGCTTTCGCAGTTCCTCCAGAATCGTTTCGACTAGTTTCAGCCCTGCCGGGCTCATTCCGCGCGAAAGTTTTTCAACGTCATCTTCGCCTTGTTCCATTTGCGATAGGGCGGAGGCCAGACGCGCCATGTCGCCACCCGCTTGACGCATTTGAATGGCCATGTCTGCCAATGCCTTCAGTGCCTCGACATTGCCATGCCGGCTGGCGGCGATCATTGAGGCGAGGCCCGGCGCGGCATGTTCCGGGTCGGGAGTGGCGTTGAGGTCAGGCAGCGTCTCGGGATTTTGCAGTCCGCGCAGAATCGCCTCCGCAATGGCACGGTCCTCCTCGTCGAGGCCCAGCAGCACGCTGGTGTCGCGCTGACCGCCGAGAATGCGCCGGATGGAGCTCACGAGCTGCGTCCAGCCGTTTTCCTCGGACAGTTTCAGGAGTTGTTCCAGTTGCGGCATCAGATCGCGGTTGTGGCAAGTGTGCACCACGGCATGAACCAGGCCGGCGTGGGCGGTCAGGATTTGTTGGTCTTTGTCGGGCAGGGCGGGCATCGCGAAATCCCTCAGGCTTTGATGAGTCCGGTAAATATACTACGCTTGCGCCGGATGATGTATTGGATGATACCTGCGCCATGATCGGACTTCTGCAGCGCGTGCGCAGTGCCAGGGTTGACGTGGATGGTAAAACCGTTGGGACCATCGGCCAGGGTCTGCTGGTTTTTATCGGCGTCGAGCAGCGCGATGACGAGTCCCGGGCCGACCGGTTGTTGGAACGGCTGCTGGGTTATCGCGTGTTCCCGGATACGGCCGGCAAGATGAATCTGAGCGTCATGGATATCGGCGGCGGGTTGTTGCTGGTGCCGCAGTTCACACTTGCCGCGGATACGCACAAGGGCATGCGTCCGAGCTTTACACCAGCGGCGACGCCGGATGAAGGCGGACGTCTGTTTGAATATCTCGTGAATCGCGCGCGGACGCAGTATGCGTCCGTGGAAACCGGTGTGTTCGGTGCCGACATGCAAGTGACGCTGACCAACGATGGTCCAGTGACATTCTGGTTGCGCGTGGAATAGCCCGACTCCATCACGCGCGATCCACCGGAAAGGCAAGCACCTCCGCGATCGTGCGCGCGCCAGCGGCGAGCATTACCAGACGATCGAAACCGAGCGCCACACCGGCGCAATCAGGAAGTCCGTGTTTCAGCGCCGCGAGCAGGCGCTCGTCCATCGGCACGGCCGGCCGGCCGCTGGCGGCGCGGGCATGCAGCTGTCGTTCGAAGCGGGCGCGCTGCTCATCCGCGTTGGCCAGCTCGTGGAACCCGTTCGCCAGCTCGACGCCTTTCAGGTAAAGCTCGAAGCGCGCCGCCAGCGGCGGCTCGCCCGGCTGGATGCGCGCGAGCGAGGCCTGCGAGGCCGGGTAGTCGTATATAAAGGTTAACCGACCCTGTCCCAGCATCGGTTCGACCACGTGCGTGAGCAGCAAGTCGCACCACACGGCCAGATCATCTTGTATCAGCAGCTCAGGTGCGACCCCGATATTGTGCGCCTTGGCCACGGCGGCAAAATCCCCGCCCGAAGCGGTGTGCGGATCGAGACCGGCATGACGCAGGAACGCCTCGCGGTAGGAAAGCCGTTCCGGGGCATCGAGCGACATGGTCGGTGCCAGAAGTCGCGTCACCAGTTCATCGGTTTCGTCCATCAATCGATGGTGATCGAAACCCACGCGATACCATTCGAGCATCGTAAATTCCGGATTGTGCAGCCGCCCGGCCTCGCCGTCGCGGAACACCTTGCAGATCTGATAAATCGAACCACAACCCGTCGCCAGCAGGCGCTTCATGGGGAATTCTGGTGAGGTTTGCAGGTACAGCGTCGAGCCGTGCGGGAATAGTGGACCGGTGTAGCGCGTGGCGAGGGTCGCCAGCGCCGGATCGGTCGTGGCAGCGGACGACAGGACAGGTGTCTCGACCTCCAGCACACTGCGTTCGGAAAAAAACGCACGTGCGCGTTCGAGCAGCCGTGCGCGGAGCTTCAGAACTTCCAGGGCGGCGGTCGGCTGCCAGTCGCCGGAAGCATTGTTCTCCATTGTTTCAGGCGCGCGAGATGTACTCGCCGGTGCGGGTGTTGACCTTGATGGTCTCGCCTTTTTGCACGAACAACGGCACGCGCACCACGGCGCCGGTTTCGAGTGTCGCCGGCTTGCCGCCGCCTCCGCTGGTATCTCCTTTGAGGCCCGGATCGGTCTCGATGACCTTGAGGATCACCGTGTTCGGCGGCTCGACGGTCAGCGGTACGCCGTTCCAGAGCGTGATGATGCATACGTCCTGTTCCTTAAGCCACTTGGCGTTGTCGCCCACGGCGTTTTTATCGGCCGCCATCTGCTCGTAGCTTTGTGGATTCATGAAGTGCCAGAACTGCTCATCACTATAAAGGTACTGCATCTCCACGTCCGCCACGTCCGCGGCCTCGATGGTTTCGCCGGATTTGAACGTGCGTTCGATGGTGCGTCCGTTTTTAAGATTGCGGATACGGACACGATTGAAGGCCTGGCCCTTGCCGGGCTTCACGAACTCGTTTTCGACGATCGAGGCCGGGTCGCCGTCGAGCATCACCTTGAGACCGGCCTTGAATTCATTAGTACTGTAAGTAGCCATCACACACCTTTAATATTGCGTCTGGGAAAAAAGAGCGCGCTATGATACCCGGAAGTCCCGTTTTAAGGCAGGTCCCTGTTTGGCAATCGGCCCTGGCCCGCGCCATCACCGATCCGGCCGAGCTGCTGGCGGCTGTGGGTCTGGGCAATGAATGGCTGCCGGCCGCCACGGCCGCCGCGCGACTGTTTCCGCTGCGCGTACCGCGCGGGTTCGTGGCACGCATGCGACCCAGCGACCCGTGCGACCCTTTGCTGCGACAGGTATTGCCGCTGGCCGAGGAATGCCTGGCGGTCGAAGGTTTCGGCGCCGATCCGGTCGGCGATCTGTCCGCCATGGTCGTCCCCGGCGTGCTGCACAAATATCACGGACGCGTGCTGCTGACGGCCACCGGCGCTTGCGCCGTGCACTGCCGCTATTGTTTCCGCCGTCATTTTCCCTACGCCGACGCCAACCCTGCCATCGATCAATGGCGCAGTGCCTTGGACTATATCGCCGGCGAAGAGTCGATCACCGAGGTCATCCTGAGCGGCGGCGATCCGCTCAGCCTGTCCGATCGCCGTCTCGCCGACCTGGCGCGGCGTCTGGAGGCGATCCCGCATCTCCGGCGTATGCGCCTGCACACGCGTGTGCCCATTGTGTTGCCCGAGCGCGTGAACGATGAGCTCCGCGACTGGCTCGGTGCAACGCGGCTCAAGACGGCGGTGGTCGTGCACGCGAATCATGCCAATGAAATTGATGCTTCCGTGAAAACGGCGCTGGCGGGCCTTAAGACATCCGGCGCGGAGCTGCTCAATCAGTCCGTGTTGTTGCGCGGTGTCAATGACAGTACCGAGGCGCTGATGGCGCTGAGTGAAAAATTGTTCGAGGCGGGAGTTTTGCCTTATTACCTGCACATGCTCGACAAGGCCCAGGGTGCGGCGCACTTCGAGGTGGAGGAGGTCGTCGCTCGGCGCCTGATGGCGGAGCTTAACCGGCAATTGCCCGGCTATCTGGTACCGCGCCTGGTGCGTGAAATTCCCGATGCGCCGGGAAAGCTGTGGCTGACTTGAGCGGACGGATGGATGCGTTTCCCGCGGATTGCGCATTGTGAAAATTAAACCAAACCTGGTCAGGGTTCTCCGGCTGTGAGCGGCCGGAAACCCGTGTCCGGGCGCACCGGGACAAGGCCTTTCCCGATTTTCAAATCATGCACCCGCCGCCGCGATAAAGACGGTACCTCCCTCCGGAATAACATGGACCATTGCTGGATATGCCCCGCCACACGAGAGTAGACTAACACAGTGTTATTTGGATACCGGATGTCTTTACTTTTCACAGACAACTTGCAACAAGGAGGAAGCGATGAACAAGAAAACAAGCAAATCGAAATCCGCAAACCTGAAGAAATCCCGCTCGATGACGCGCCGGAAATTTCTGACGGCTACGGCGGCTTCCGTGGGCGGTGCGGCCGCGATCGGATTCCCGATGATTTCGCGCGGCGCGGAGGTAACCTCGCTGCGGTTCCAGAGCACCTGGCCGTCCAAGGATATCTTCCACGAGTACGCGCTCGACTACGCCAAGAAGGTGAACGACATGACCGGCGGCGAACTCAAGATCGAAGTGCTGCCGGCGGGCGCGGTGGTGCCGCCCTTCGGTTTGCTCGACGCGGTGTCGAAGGGCACGCTCGACGGCGGCCACGGCGTGCTCGTGTATCACTACGGCAAGCAGAACGCGCTGGCACTGTGGGGATCGAGCCCCGCCTTCGGCATGGACGCGAACATGATGCTCTCCTGGCACAAGTACGGCGGCGGCAAGGAACTGCTCGAGAAGATCTACAAGTCCATCGGCGCCAACGTCGTGTCCTTCCCGTATGGGCCGATGCCGACGCAGCCGCTCGGCTGGTTCAAGAAGCCGATCACCAAAGTGGCTGACTTGAAGGGCATCAAGTACCGCACCGTGGGCATCTCGATCGATCTGTTCACCGGCATGGGCGCGGCGGTGAATGCGCTGCCCGGCGGCGAGATCGTGCCGGCGATGGACCGCGGCCTGCTCGATGCCGCCGAGTTCAACAACGCGAGCTCCGACCGTCTGCTCGGTTTCCCGGACGTGTCCAAAGTGTGCATGCTGCAGAGCTTCCATCAGAACGCGGAGCAGTTCGAGGTCACGTTCAACAAGACCAAGTACGATGCGCTCCCTGAGAAGATAAGGGCGATCATCGCCTACGCCACGGATGCCGCTTCCGCGGACATGTCGTGGAAGGCGATCGACCGCTACTCAACGGACTACATCGAGATGCAGACCAAGCAGGGCGTCAAGTTCTACAAGACCCCGGACTCGGTGCTGGAGAAGGAGATAGAAATCTTCGACCAGGTCATGGCGAAGAAGTCGGCGGAAAATCCGCTGTTCAAGGAGGTTATCGAATCTCAGCGCAAGTACGCCGAGCGCGCGGTGCGCTGGGACCTCGATACCAACGTCAACCGGCGCATGGCCTATAACCACTACTTCGCGCCCAAGAAGGGTGCACCGAAGAAGGCTTAAGGTTGCACTCCTGAGACACCATCCGGTAGCTCCGGATGGTGTTTTTTTTAGCGCCGCCAAGAACGGGGCGGGGGCGGCATAATAATTGGTTACCGGCCCATTGCCATATCATCGGGGTTTTGGCCATGCAGAAACTGTTGCTCTTCGTTGACAAGGTCAGCACCTGGATCGGGCACGCGTTTTCCTGGTTCATCGTCGGCCTCACCTTGCTCATTTCCTGGGAAGTGTTCTCACGCTACGTGTTCGACCACCCGCACGCGTGGGCCTTCGATGCCATGATCATGATGTACGGGACGCTGTTCATGATGGCCGGCGCCTACACGCTCGCGAAGAACGGCCACGTGCGCGGGGACGTGCTCTACGGCTTCTTCACGCCGCGGGTGCAGGCAGGGATCGATCTGACGCTGTACATCGTGTTCTTCATTCCCGGGGTGGTCGCGCTGGCCTGGGCCGGCTACACCTATGCCGCCGAGTCTTGGGCGATCAACGAGCATTCGAACATCACCTCCGAGGGGCCGCCGATCTATCCGTTCAAGACCATCATCCCGCTGGCCGGGACTTTCCTGTTGTTGCAAGGCATCGTCGAGATCATCCGCTGCATCATCTGCCTCAAGCAGGGCCACTGGCCTTCGCGCGAGGAAGACGTCGAGGAAGTGGACGTCGACAAGCTGAAGGACATGGTGCACGTCAAGGACGAGGACATCCAGAAGCTTGACGCCCTGATCACGCGCCGGGAGCCGGGCAAATGAGGCTGCGCAAGGAACTCTGGTTCGGCTTTTCGCTGATGGCGATCATCGTAACCTCCATACTTGTATTCATGCCCTGGGGCCACATCACCAACGGCCACCTCGGCCTGCTCATGCTGGCGCTGATCGTGGTGGCGATCATGCTCGGCTTCCCGACCGCGTTCACGCTGATGGGCCTGGGCATGTTCTTCGCCTGGCTGGCCTACCGCAGCGTGAACCCGGATCTCGCCGTCCAGCAGGTCCTCGACCTGATGGTGCAGCGCGGCGCCTACGGCGTGATGTCGAACGACGTGCTGATCGCGGTCCCGTTGTTCGTGTTCATGGGCTATCTCGTCGAACGCGCCAACCTGATCGACCGGCTGTTCAAGAGCCTGCATCTCGCCACTGCGGGGGTTCCGGGCTCGCTCGCCGTGGCCACCATTATCACCTGTGCAATTTTCGCCACCGCGACCGGGATTGTCGGCGCGGTGGTGACGCTGATGGGCCTGCTCGCGTTTCCGGCGATGCTGAAGGCCGGATACAACGTGAAGATCTCGGCCGGCTCGATCACCGCGGGCGGTTGCCTCGGCATCCTGATCCCGCCCTCGGTGCTGCTGATCGTGTATGGCGCCGTGGCGGGGGTGTCCGTGGTCCAGCTCTACGCCGGTGCCTTCTTTCCGGGAATTTTGCTCGCGGGGCTTTATCTGGGTTACGTCATCGTGCTCGCGAAGTGGAAGCCCGAACTCATGCCCCCGCTGCCCGAGAGCGAGCGACGCGTGCCGCTTTCGCCCCTGGCACAAAGATTGGCACCACAACATCGCAACGCGCTGGCCGGACTGTGGCGCGCACTCACCGGCAGCTCCGGCACCGGTGTTGCGAAACACACCGTGCTCGTGCAGTTTTTCGTCGCGCTGCTCCCGGCGCTGACCATCGTCGCCGCCCTGGGCCTCACCTATCAGTCGACGACCGCGCCGGTCATCGAAGCCAGCACCGCCGGGCTGGTCGAGGCGGGCGGCCTGGTCGCGGCGCCCGTGGAGGAACAGGAACCGTCGGGACTCATCGGCTCGCCGGATGCGGAAAACGCGGATTCCGGAGTCCAGGAGCCTCCCGCCGAAGAGGGTGCGAAAGAAACCGCTCCGCCAGCCGCACCGGAGGTGGCGCAGCCCGAAGTCGCCGAAAAGGCCCCCGTCGCCGAACCCGAGCGGCTCCCAGCGCCGACATGGTTCTGGATCGTGTGCGGCTTCGCCGTCGTCGTGCTCGCCATCCGCTACTGGCGCCTGAACTGGGAACGGCTCGAGGTGTTCAAGATGATGCTCACCTCGTTCTTTCCGCTGGCCATCATGATCCTCGCGGTGCTCGGCTCGATTGTGTTCGGGCTGGCGACGCCCACCGAGGCAGCGGCGGTCGGTGCTTTCGGCGGCTGCGTGCTCGCGGCAGCCTACCGCTTCATCGCCCATTGGCAGGAGGCGGATCCGAAGCGCCGAAATATCGGCGCCATGAGCTGGAGCACGGCCAAGGAAGTCGGGGCCATCATCAAGGATTCCTCGTTCCTCACCGCCAAGACGAGCGCGATGGTGTGCTGGCTGTTCGTCGGCTCCGCCATCTTCTCGGCGGCGTTCGCGCTGCTCGGCGGGCAGGAGATCATCGAGACGTGGGTGCTGTCGCTCAACATGACCCCGGTGCAGTTCATGATACTTGCCCAGTTCATCATTTTCATCCTCGGCTGGCCGCTCGAGTGGACCGAGATCATCGTGATCTTCATGC
>DATICK010000041.1:0-3200 GCA_035456865.1 Sulfuricaulis sp. | reverse complement strand
TTGGCCGCCGGTGCGGGACTGGGTCTGACATTGATGGGGATGTTTCTGATCTCCGGGCACGGCCTCGGCGCGAGCGGCTTCTTCACCAATGTGCTGGCGTGGCTGGGTAGCATGGCGGCGCCCGACTGGACCGAGATGAATTCCTATCTCGGCAACTTCCTGGGCGCGACGCATCCGATGAATTCCTGGCTCAGCTGGGAACTCGCCGGCGCGGCCATTGGCGGCCTGGCGGGCAGCCTCATCGCAGGACGCTTTCGCTTCAAGATCGAGCGCGGACCGCACACGAGCGCGGGCGGGCGCATGGGATTCGCCGTGGGCGGCGGCGTGCTCAGCGGCTTCGGCGCGTCGCTCGCGGGCGGTTGCACCAGCAGCCTGGGCCTGTCGGGCGGCGCGGTGCTGGCGGTAGCGTCCTTCGTCTTTCTGATCGCATTTTTCGCCGCCGGACTGCTGGTAGCGGCCCTGGCAGGGAGGATCTGGCAATGAACTTTCCACTCGAAAATCCTGGCATCCTGGTTCTTGTGCTGGCCGGCGTCCTGTTCGGCTATTTCATCGAGTCCGCGGGACTCAGCAGCCCGCGCAAGCTGACCGCCCAGTTCGCGCTGCGCGACTGGACCGTGTTCCGGGTCATGTTCACCGCCATCGTCGTGGCGGCGATCGGCTTGTGGCTGTTCGACGTGGCCGGCTGGCTGCGCTTCGACACCCTGAAAATCCCCACCATGTTCTTCTGGGCCATGGCGCTGGGCGGCGCACTGCTGGGCGCGGGAATGGCCATCGGCGGATACTGCCCCGGCACTTCCGTGGTCGGCCTGTTCGCCGGCCGTCTCGACGCCCTGTTCTTCATGCTCGGCATGATGATAGGCATGACGGTATTCGCCGTGTCGTATGACGCGCTGGAGCCGATATACCAGACGGGCAAGGGGCCGGCGGGCCAGACCCTCTCCGGGCTGACCGGTTTGCCGACCTGGCTGTGGCTGCTGCTGCTGGCCGGCATGGCGGGGGGCGGTTTCCTTCTCGGCAACTGGTTTGAATCCCGGCGCGGCGGGAAGATCAGCGCCCAGGACCTGGCTTCCGGCAGTTAGAACCTGATCGGCAATCTTCAGGTCGTCATTTTCAAACGCCTAGCCGCGACCGTCGGGGTCGCGTCTTGCGCGCATGGCAGGGGCATGACCTGAATCCGGGGCTGAGCACGACCGAAACCGCGCTGACTGCACATCTCATCGTGGCGGGTGGACACCCGGGCGACGATTTCCTGTGCCTTGTCGTCAAGGAACTCGACAGAGATAACTCGTCGCCAACACTTCGATCGGCACCACGTTGCCAGCAACGTGGTGCTCGCCACCGTCATGGGCGTACTCATCGAGGTGCCGCTTGCTATCGGTGGTGAAAATCGTCAATGCCACCAGCGCGTGGCGTGGCGTCGTCCCGGCATTCTGAGTTACGCCGAATGCTGCGCGACCCCGGACATCGCGTCCAGCGGATAATGCACGCTGACGGTTTTCGGCCGTCACAAACCCGCTAAATTCCGCGAGATTCCGGGCTCTGATGGCCGTCATACAACTGTCATATACCGGGGGGATGATGCGTCCCGCATTCATACCATTTACACAAACTCATTTTCGGAGAAATCACGTGATGCTTTTATTATCCAAACCACTGAAACATCTGGTCATCGCCGGTGTGGTTGCGTTCGGACTGGCTGCGGGGCTGGTTCAGGCTGAAACAACCATTAACGGCGCGGGCGCCACCTTCCCCTACCCGATCTACGCCAAATGGGCCGAGGCCTACAAGGCCAAGACCGGCATGAACATGAATTACCAGTCCATCGGCTCGGGCGGCGGCATCAAACAAATCACCGCCAGGACCGTGGACTTCGGCGCCTCCGACGCGCCGCTTACCGTGGAAAAACTCAGCGAAATCGGATTAATGCAGTTCCCCATGGTCATGGGCGGCGTGGTGCCGGTAGTGAACCTGGAAGGGGTGAAGGCAGGTGAACTGAAGCTCACCGGCGCGTTGCTCGCCGACATCTACCTCGGCAAGATCACGAACTGGGATGACGCGGCGCTCAAGAACCTCAACCCGGGCGTGAAACTGCCGAACGGCAAAATCACTGTCGTGTCGCGCGCCGACGGTTCTGGCACCACCTTCATCTTCACTCACTATCTGTCCAAGGTAAGCCCCGGGTTCAAGGAAAAAATCGGCAACAACACCTCGGTCGCCTGGCCCACCGGCGTGAGCGGCAAGGGCAATGAGGGCGTGGCTTCCTACGTGCAGCGCCTGAAGGGCTCGATCGGTTACGTCGAATATGCTTACGCGCTGCAGAACAAAATGACCTTTGCGCAGTTGGAAAACAAGGCCGGCAAGTTCGTCAAGCCCGACAGCGAGACGTTCCAGGCCGCGGCCGCGGGCGCCGACTGGAAAGGCACGCCGGGCTTCAACCTGATGCTCACGGACCAGTCCGGCGAGAAGAGCTGGCCGATCACCGGTGCCACCTTCATCCTCGTGTACAAGAAACAGGAAAAGACAGCGACTGCCCAACAGGTATTGAAGTTTTTCGACTGGGCATATCACCACGGCGGCAAGCTCGCCGAGCAACTGGATTACGTGCCGATGCCGGCCAGCGTCGTAAAACTGGTTGAAGAAACATGGAAAACCGAGATCAAGGACGTGAACGGCAAAGCAGTCTGGACCGACAGCATGGTCCAGAAGTAAGATTGCCGGCAGACAAGCTGTAAACCTGCGGGGTCCTTCGTGACCCCGCTTTCTCTTTACATATATATAATGAATATCGGCGGTTCACACATTTCCGACACCATCAGCGGACGACAGCGCCTGATGGACCGTTTCTTTCAGGGTTTGACCACCGGCTCGGCGTGGCTGGTACTGTTGATTCTTGCCGGCATCATTGTGTCGCTGTTCGTCGGCGGTTGGCAGGCGCTCGTTGCCTTCGGTCCAAAGTTCCTTGTGACCGATGAGTGGAATCCCGTGACCGAACGCTTCGGGGCGTTCGTGCCCATTTATGGCACGTTGGTGAGTTCCTTGATTGCCTTGTTGATCGCGGTGCCAATCAGTTTCGGCATCGCGGTATTTCTCACCGAGGTCGCGCCGGGCTGGATGCGGCGCCCGATCGGCACCGCGATCGAACTGCTCGCGGCCATTCCCAGCATTATCTATGGCATGTGGGGCCTGTTTGTGTTTGCCCC
>DATICK010000040.1:0-3456 GCA_035456865.1 Sulfuricaulis sp. | reverse complement strand
AGCCTTACCCGGAATAAAGATCCTTTCACGCCCATCACACCCGGCAAAATCCGGTTGTATGTCTGCGGCATGACCGTGTACGACTTCTGTCACCTCGGACATGCGCGCGTCATGGTGGTATTCGACATGGTGGCGCGCTACTTGCGCGCACGCGGCTTCGACGTGACCTATATCCGCAATATCACCGACATCGACGACAAGATCATTAACCGCGCCCGTGAGAACGGCGAGGACATCGGCGCGCTGACCGCGCGCTTCATCCAGGCGATGAACGAAGATGCCGCCGCCCTCGGCGTGTTGCCGCCGGATGCCGAGCCACGCGCCACGGTGCACATGCCGCAGATCCTCAATATGATCGGCAAGCTGGTCGAACGTGGTTTCGCCTACCAGGCGAAAAATGAGGACGTGTATTACCACGTGCGCAAGTTCGCTCCCTACGGCGCGCTGTCGGGCAAGACGCTGGACGAGCTCAAGATTGGCGCACGCGTGGAAGTCGGCGAGGAGAAGGACGACCCTCTCGATTTCGTCCTGTGGAAGGCGGCCAAGCCCGGCGAGCCGCAGTGGGATTCGCCCTGGGGCGCTGGCCGCCCGGGCTGGCATATCGAATGCTCGGCCATGTCCACCGCCTGTCTCGGTGACCATTTCGACATCCACGGCGGTGGTATGGACCTCAAATTTCCACATCATGAAAACGAGATTGCGCAGAGCGAAGCGGCCACCGGCACGAAATTCGTGAATACCTGGATGCATGTCGGCTTTGTGCGTCTGGACCAGGAGAAAATGTCGAAATCGCTCGGCAATTTCTTCACGGTGCGCGAGGTCCTGAAGAAATTTGATCCGGAGGTCGTGCGCTATTTTATTCTGGGCAGCCACTACCGCAGCCCGCTCGACTATTCCGACGAAAACCTGCAAGGCGCCAAAGCGGCGCTGACCCGCCTGTATCTCGCGCTTAAAGACTTGCCCGCGGCGGAAGTGATCGTCGTGCATGACGACAGATTTCACGCCGCCATGGACGATGACTTCAACACGCCCGGCGCTCTGGCGGTGTTGTTTGAGCTGGCGCGCGACATCAACAAGCTGCGGGAGGAGGGTAAATTGGCCGCGGCCGCGCCCCTTGGCGCCGCTTTGCGCCGTCTGGGTGGTATCCTGGGCCTGTTGCAGCGCGAACCGCAGATGTTTCTGCGTGGCGGCGCGGTTGACGGCCTGACCGATGAGCAGATAGAGGCGGTGATCGCCCGGCGCACGGCGGCGCGCCAGAACCGGAACTGGGCCGAGTCGGACCGTATCCGCGACGAATTGAAGGCCCAGGGGATCATCCTGGAGGACACTGCTGGTCAAACCACGTGGCGCCGGCTGTAAAAAGCCAGATATATTGCCGCTTAGCTATTGACCCTGCGGATACTTATAAGTAATTTCTTATTTTTAAACCGGCAACCGCTAACGCCCGCGCGCCCGGTTTGGGGCTGGCGCGGGCTTTTTTATTCCCTGAGGAAATTGTGGAATTAACCGGCGCAGATATTTTTGTCCGCTGCCTTGCAGACGAAGGCGTGGAGCACGTCTTCGGCTATCCCGGCGGGGCGGCGCTGCACATCTACGACGCACTTTACCGGCAGGACAAGGTGAAGCATATCCTGGTGCGGCACGAGCAGGGCGCGGCACATGCGGCCGACGGCTACGCGCGCGCCACCGGGCGGCCCGGCGTGGTGCTCGTAACTTCCGGCCCGGGCGTGACCAACACCGTGACCGGCATCGCCACCGCGTACATGGATTCGATCCCGCTCGTCATCTTCAGTGGCCAGGTGGCGACGAGCCTGATCGGAGACGACGCGTTTCAGGAAGTGGACGCGGTCGGCATCACGCGACCGTGCGTGAAGCACAATTTTCTGGTGAAGGACGTCAAGGAACTCGCCACGACCATCAAGAAGGCGTTCTACATTGCCACCACCGGTCGGCCCGGCCCGGTGCTCGTGGACATCCCGAAGGATGTTACGGCACATAAATGTGAGTACGAATACCCGAAGAGTGTCGCCATGCGCTCGTACAACCCGGTATTGAAAGGGCATCCGGGCCAGATCAAGAAGGCAGTCGACCTGATGCTCGCCGCCAAGCGTCCGATGATTTACACCGGCGGCGGCGTGATTCTCGGCGAGGCCTCCGAGGCGCTCACCGATCTCGTGCGCCTGCTGGCATATCCGTGCACCAATACGCTCATGGGACTGGGTGCTTTTCCCGCGAGCGACCCGCTGTTTGTCGGCATGCTTGGAATGCACGGTACATATGAAGCCAACATGGCGATGCACGAATGCGACGTGCTCATCGCCATCGGCGCGCGTTTCGACGACCGCGTGACCGGCGATCTCAACAAGTTCTGTCCGCATGCGCGCATCATCCACGTGGACATCGATCCGGCTTCGATTTCGAAGAACGTGCCGGTGGAGATTCCCATCGTCGGTGGTGCCGAGGCGGTGATGCGCGACATGATCAAGCTCGTCAAGGCTTCCAAGAAGAAACCGGACAAGGAGGCGCTCGCCGCCTGGTGGAAGCAGATCGACCAATGGCGCGCGATGAACTGCCTCGACTATGACCATGACAGCAAATTGATCAAACCGCAGTACGTGCTCGAGAAACTGTTCGAGATTACCAAGGGCGATGCCTTCATTACTTCCGATGTCGGCCAGCACCAGATGTGGGCGGCGCAGTTCTACCGTTTCGACAAGCCGCGCCGCTGGATCAACTCCGGCGGCTTGGGCACGATGGGATTCGGGCTTCCGGCGGCCATGGGTGTAAAAATGGCGTTTCCCAAGGAGACGGTCTGCTGTGTGACCGGCGAGGCTTCCATCCAGATGTGCATTCAGGAGCTCTCGACCTGCAAGCAGTATGATCTGCCGATCAAGATCATCAATCTGAACAACCGTTACATGGGCATGGTGCGCCAGTGGCAGGAATTCTTCTATGACCGGCGCTATTCGCATTCGTACATGGACGCGCTGCCGGACTTTGTAAAGCTCACCGAGGCGTATGGCCACGTGGGCATGAAGATCGAGAAGCCGGGCGATGTCGAAGGCGCTCTCAAGGAGGCGCTCAAGATGAAGGACCGGCTGGTGTTCCTGGATTTCATCACCGACCAGACCGAGAACGTCTACCCGATGATCGCCGCGGGGAAGGGCCACAATGAAATGCACCTGAAACCCTGCAAGGCGGTGGTGCCGACCGACCGGGAGCTCGCGTGACGCGTCATATTATCTCGATGCTGCTGGAAAATGAGTCAGGCGCACTGTCGCGCGTGGCCGGATTGTTTTCCGCGCGTGGTTACAATATCGAATCGCTCACCGTGGCACCCACCGAGGATGAAACCCTGTCGCGCCTCACGCTCGTCACCAGCGGCTCGGTGGACGTGATCGAGCAGATCACCAAACAGCTCAACAAGCTCGTGGACGTGATCAAGCTCGTGGACCT
>DATICK010000039.1:0-3133 GCA_035456865.1 Sulfuricaulis sp. | reverse complement strand
AAAACCGATCAAGTTGTGGAGGTTGACGGCGATCCTGAACGACATCAGGTCGATTTGTCCGACGTATCTGATCTGAACACCGGTGATGATCATCGCCACGAAGCCGCCGGCGTTAAGCCAGTGCCAGATCCTGACCGGGAGTGGATGAACGTATAATCTTTTCATTTTTCCCCCTCAATTACTTGGGCGCGGACCGGTTGTCGGGAGCAGACGGGGTTTGATTCTGAGGGTGTCCCGAACCACTCTGTCCCTTGCCCCGTTTCAGGTATTTCCTGACCAGCCATTTCGTTGTCATGTGTCCGATCGGCACGGTGATACCGCCGACCACGGCGAAAAACAACAGAGTATCCAGCAGTTTGATCCGGGTGGCGCCGATGGCGTAAAACCCGCCGACCGATTCTATGGAAACGGTCGAATTCAAAACCTCGTTATGAGCATCGTAGCGCAACAGCCTGCCATCAGGCCTGGCGATCGAAATCGTGACGCTCTGGAACGGGTCGGAGCCTTTGCTGTGACATCGCTCGCATTCCCGGATCGCCTTGTTTTTCTCGGTCAGCTGGTGCGACTCGTCGCCGGTCCGGACTTCCAGGCGGCCGCGCAGAATCGTTTTGCCCTCCCCTCCGTCGCGGTTGAATTCTTTTAGCAGGCTCTGCAACGCCAGTGCATTCAAACCCTTGCCCTCGATGTCGATCGCGCGCACACGGCTTTCAAACTGCGGTACGCCTTCTTTTTCTCTGATCCGCTTCTGTGTTGCGCTATCGTAAAGCCTGAGGTCAACCTTGCGCTGCGCCGCCGGCGCGTGGCAGGCCGGACACGACACCGCTTCAAAATGCAGCCTGGCATTCGGCAGCCACTTCTGGTGGACAAGCAGTACGTCCTGGTGGCAACCCAGGCAAGCATCTTTCAGCTGGTTCTCGGTGGCCGCGGCCTTGACATCGTGAGCGCGGTGGCACTCGGGGCAGCCCATGACATGGGCGTCTTTGTCGTCCGTTTCGCTGACCTCGATCTGGCTGTGTACGCTGGCGACATACGCATCGAAGATCGTGTCATGACATTTGCTGCAAGGCTTTCCATTGGCCGTGTTATAAGGAGGTTTGTCGCGTTCCCTGTGTGTGGTGTGACAATTGGTGCAAGCCGGAGCCTCCGCGTCCCCCTGTCGCCGCAGGGAAGCATGAATGCCGCCGTCGTATTGAGCGAACTCCTCGTCGTGACAGCGCAGGCATTTGTTGTCGGCCTCTGAAAGCGTGATCTCCGCCGCGCGAACCGGCATGCCCGCGATGATCAACAGCAGCAACGCCGCAACAAACGTACCGAGTTTCATCGTACTGCGCCTGCGTGCCAGACTAGAGCTTGAACAACGCCTTGGTGCCGATCCAGGCCAGCATGCCGAGACCGACGAAGGGCAGCGCAATCACATAGACGAAACCGATGATGGGTGAAGCGATGAACAGGGCGACGTTCTTGGCGAACAGCGCGATGCCATTCGGGACGTGCTCGGTTTCCGGCGTCGCCGCTTTCGCTGCCGGTTCCACTGCCGCTGCACCTTTTTCGAGCAGCGCCTGGTGCGCGCTGTCTTCGATCATGTCCGGTGTCAACGGCTTGCGCAGGAATGCGGACACCCCGGCTTCCCCGGCCCGCTTTTCATTGGCATCCGTGCCATAACCGGTGACGATCACGACCGGCAGCCACGGCTGGCTCGCCTTGATCCGTTCGGCGACTTCCAGCCCGCTCATCCCGGGCATCTTGATGTCGGCGAACACCACATCATAGCTTTCATCCTTGAGTTTGCGCAGCGCTTCTTCGCCATTACTGGCGGTAATCACGGCGTAACCCTTGCCCGACAGCACCCGGTCGAAACTCTGGCCGATAACCGGATCATCGTCTACGACTAGAACTCTGGGTAATGTACTCATGGCTTGCTCCTTATCTAAATCTAACTTCATTTCAGTGCTTAATACCGTTACTCCCGTTCTGATTGGTCCGCTCCCGGTGCAGCGCCCACATCTTCTGCGTCACGGCATCGTTGGCGGCGTTGATCACATCATCCGGACCCACTGGCTTGGCCAGATAATCATAAGCGCCTAGCCGTACCGCCTCCTTGGCGGTCTCGATCGAGGGGTAGCCGGTGATGATCACCACCTCGGTGTCCGGCCATTTGTCCTTGATCGCCTTGAGCACCTCCATGCCATCCAGGCCCGGCATGCGCAGATCGAGCAGAACCACATCGAATGCCTTCTCCTTTATCGCTCGTAGCGCCTCGTTCCCGTCCCATGCGCTTTCAACCGTCCACTGGGCGTTGGCGAGTGAACGCAGATAACTGAGACGCACTACTTCGTCATCGTCTACGACCAGGATTTTGATGTCTGTGCTCACTTGATTCCCTCTTCTGTCCCTCGTTTCTTACTCTACTAAAGGCATTAATCATGCCAGCGGGCGCCAAGACAGCGTTTCGTTATGATGATTAAATAGTTATGCCATTTACCGGGCGCCGCCGGACTGGTCCCGCACCCCTTCGAAGTATCTTTTTCTTGTGCACTACCGCCGGCGGAAACAGACGGTGTCATTTGTATTCAGCGAGATATGAAAAGCACGTGAAGTATTATTTTTTTGTACACCTACAATTTTCTTTTCCTGCATAAAAAAAGCAGCCTGGCGGCCGCTTTTGTGGTCAAAAAGTTTCTACGCTTCAGGAAAACGCGGCGGCGCGATCGAGGCAGCGGTATTGCACGGCTTCCGCCACATGCCCCGGACGGATCATTTCCTCCGCCGCCAGGTCGGCGATGGTGCGCGCCACCTTGAGTACGCGATGATACGCACGCGCGGAAAAACCCAGCCGGTCGATTGCCTGCTCGAGCAGCCGCCGTCCGGCTTCATCCAGCCGGCAGGTTTCCTCGATCTGTTTGTTGTTGAGCGTCGCATTGGCGCAGCCGCTGCGCTTGATTTGCCGTGCGCGCGCCGTTTCCACCCGCTCCTGCACTTGCGCGGACGATTCTCCGGCACGCGCTGTTTGATCCAGCAGCAACTCCCGCGGCACCGCCGGCACATCAATGTGCATGTCGATGCGGTCGAGTAATGGACCGGAAATCCGGGCGCGATATTGACTCACCTTGTCCGGCGTGCACCGGCAGCGCCC
>DATICK010000038.1:0-4209 GCA_035456865.1 Sulfuricaulis sp. | reverse complement strand
TTATCTTGGTGAAAATCTTGCCGCGCCTGGCATCCTGCACGCCTTTGCGATGCTTGATATTGGCCCATTTCGAGTGGCCGGCCATGTGGAATCCCGTGATATTGTTCAGGCATCAACCGCTTACAGCGATGCGCCCAGTGTAACACTCCCCTCCACCATCCCCCAACCGCGCGCGGGAAATGCCGGCCTCAATGGACGAACTGTCCGGACCTCAGAAACGCGGCGACCTGCCGCGCCAGCGTGTGCGAGAACAACATGCCGGTGTGGGAGACCGGCAGCGCGAGGTGTTCACGCGCGGCGGGAAAAGCGCTCTCCTTCACGGTCAGCAAACCGTCGTTCGGTCGCGGCAGGCCGCGATACAGCAGCCGGCCCATGCCGAAGGAACGCGTGCCGCAGATCACGCCGATCTCGCGTGGCGGAGACGACCATTCCCGTGGGGTGCCGGCGAGCAGTTGCGCCACGCCTGACCCCATGAGCCGGCGCCAGAGAGCATGACGGCTCAGGTGCCGGGCCACGCGGCTGCCGCCGTGCGGCGTGCCCAGCGTCACGATGCGCCCGGCCTGGCGTGGCGGCGAATAATGAAACAGTGCCCGGATCAGTATGCCGCCGAGACTGTGACCGACGAGATGCACGGTGTCGGCGTCGAGCGCGTCGAGAAAACGCGCGAGCCGTTCGGCATTCGTGCTCAGATCGGCACGAACCGAAGGATAGGAAAACACATGAACGGTAAATCCGTGGCGCCGCAAACGCCGCGCGAGCACGAACAGGATGTAGCCCGAGAACCACAGTCCGTGGAGCAGAACGACGGTTTGGGGTCTGGCGTTCGTTATGGCAAGACGTCTAGTTTGCGGCGGTTAACACGATTCAAGCCTGGGTTTCAGCTTTACGATGACTTCACGGTTGGTCCATGAAGCCACCTTCCCCGCAGCTTCGTCCATGGTAAACCAGCCATAGCCGGCATGCTCGGCAGGATTCACCGTTATAAGGATTTCAGACGGAAGTTCAAGCGCGAAGGCGTGTTCGGTGTTTTCGCGGACTTCCGGGGCATAGCGCGGGCGCCATTTCGGCAGGATGGGATAGCGATAGGTAAGCTGTAAATTACGCAAATCTTCTGTGGCCTCAAGGCCGGTTTCCTCCCGCAGCTCGCGCGCCGCGGCCTGCCACGGTTCGGTTTCTTCCCATAACAGGCTGCCGGTAACCGATTGCCAGAAATCCGGATCGTCGGTGCGGTTCAGGAGCAACACTTTGCTGGTCCGGGTATAGACCACAACTAGTACAGATTCGGGCCGTTTATACTTTTTCGCCTGTAGGGACAAGAATGTAGCCCTGCTGCGCTCGTTTAGTCATTTATAGTTGCCTCGCCAGTTACCTTCTCTGGAGGCTTGCGCAATTTGATATGCAGCTCGCGCAACTGGGTTTCGTCGACCTCGCTTGGCGCGTCGGTCATGAGACACGCGGCCTTTTGCGTCTTGGGGAAAGCGATCACGTCGCGAATCGAATCCACGCCGCTCATGAGCGCGCAAATGCGGTCGAGCCCGAAGGCGATGCCGCCGTGCGGCGGCGCGCCGAACTTGAGTGCATCGAGCAGGAAGCCGAATTTGGCGCGCGCCTCCTCGGGCCCGATGCCGAGCGCGGCGAATACCTTTTCCTGCACGTCCATACGATGGATGCGAATCGAACCGCCGCCGATCTCGGAACCGTTCAGCACCACGTCGTAGGCTCGCGCTTTGACGTTTGCGGGATCGAGGTCGACGCGCTCCAAATCTTCGGTCTTGGGCGAGGTGAACGGATGATGCAGCGCCACCCAGCGCTTGAGATCGGCGTCGTAATCGAACATCGGAAAATCCACGACCCACAGGATTTTCCAGCCCGCCTGCCTGAGGCCCAGATCCTCACCAAGCTTCAGGCGCAACGCGCCCAGGGAATCGTTGACCACCTTGGTGGTGTCGGCCCCGAAGAAAATCAGATCACCCGTCTGCGCGGAAGTCCGCTGCATGATCCCGGCGACAACATCGTCCGGCAGGAACTTGAGGATCGGCGATTGCAGGCCGTCGCGTCCCTTCGCGGCGTCATTGACCTTGATATAGGCCAGTCCCTTGGCTCCGTACTGGCCGACAAAGGCGGTGTAACCGTCGATCTGGCTGCGCGGCAATTCGCCGCCCTTGGGCACGCGCAACGCCGCCACGCGGCCATTGGGGTTGTTCGCGGGACCGGCGAACACCTTGAATTCGACGTTCTTCATGAGATCGCCGACATCGACCAGTTCCAGCGGCACGCGCAGGTCGGGCCGGTCCGAGCCGTAACGCCGCACGGACTCGTCGTAACTCATGCGCGGGAATGGATGGGGCAGTTTCACGGACAACACGTTCCGGAAGAGTACGCGCAGCATCTCTTCCATGAGATCCATCACGCCGTTCTCGTTGAGGAACGACGTCTCGATATCGACTTGGGTGAATTCCGGCTGACGGTCGGCGCGCAGATCTTCGTCGCGGAAACAGCGCGTGATCTGGTAGTAGCGCTCGAAACCCGCCACCATCAGCAGCTGCTTGAACAGTTGCGGCGACTGCGGTAGCGCGAAGAAATGCCCCGGATGCGTGCGCGAGGGCACGAGATAGTCGCGCGCGCCCTCGGGTGTGGACTTGGTGAGCATCGGGGTTTCGATTTCGGTGAAGTCGTGATCCTCGAGATAGCGACGCAGAGTCTGCGTGACCTTGTGGCGCAGGCGAATATTTTTCTGCATGAAATCGCGGCGCAGGTCGAGATAGCGGTACTTGAGGCGCACCGGCTCCGAGAGATCCGCTTCGTCAAGCTGGAACGGCAAGGCTTCGGCGCGGTTGAGAACCTCGATGCCGTCGGCGACCACTTCCACTTTCCCGGTGCGCAGATGTGGATTTTCGGTGCCGGCCGGGCGCGCGCGTATCTTGCCCTGCACGCGCAGCACGAACTCGGACCGTACCGACTCGGCGACGGCAAAGGCCTGTTTCTGATCCGGGTCAAACACGGTCTGCACCACCCCGGCGCGGTCGCGCAGGTCGATGAAAATCACGCCGCCGTGATCGCGCCGGCTGTGCGCCCAGCCACAGAGCGTGACGCGTTGGCCAATGAGGGATTCGTTGAGTTCGCCGCAAAAATGACTGCGCATGCCTAACCTGTTCTTAAGATAAAAATTAATAAAATGAATATGATTTTGAACCGCCAAGACGCCAAGAACGCCAATTATTTCTCTTCGATTTCAATACTCTTTTTCTTGGCGCCTTGGCGGTTGGCAATATTTTTCACTAATGAAACGCGCTCAGGAGAGCCGACGCACGCGTGGATCGGTGACTCTGTCTTTCTTGGGCTCCGGAACCACCACGCCGACGGACAGCAGCATCTTGAGGCCGTCGTCCACGCTCATATCAAGCTCGATCACGTCTTCGCGGGGCACCATGAGAAAAAACCCCGAGGTGGGATTGGGCGTGGTCGGAATGAAAACATTGGTGACGTCCCGTCCGGTCTTGTCCCGGACTTCCTCGGCACCGGTACCGGTCTGAAACGCCAGCGACCACATTCCCTTGCGCGGGTATTCCACCAGCACCACCTTGCGAAACGACTTGCCGGAGGAAAACATGCTCTCCGTTACCTGCTTGACCGAGGCATAGATCGAACGGACCAGCGGGATGCGTTGCAGAATCCGTTCACCGATGCTGAACAATTGCATGCCGAAAAGGTTGGTGACGATCATGCCGGTCACGAACACGATCACGGCCGTCAGCACCGCTCCCAGGCCCGGAATGCGGAAGCCGAGGATGTTTTCCGGCTGAATGCTCTGGGGAAGCAGTCGCAGCGTCTGGTCCATCAGATCCACCAGAAATGCCACGATCAACAGCGTTACCCCGAGCGGGACCCATACCAGCAGCCCCGCCATGAGGTAACGACGCAGGGCGGCCATCATCTGTTAGTGGGCGCAGCCACAGGTGCCACCGCCACAGCCGCCAGCCTTCTTCTTGGGTGACGTGGAACCGGGTTCGGGTTTCTCCTTCTTCTGGCCACCTCCCTTGAAGTCCGTGGCATACCAGCCCGTGCCCTTGAGCTGAAATCCCGCCGCGGAGATCAGTTTTTTGAGTTCTGACTTGCTACAGTTGGGACAGCCGGTCAGCGCCGGGTCGCTCATTTTCTGAATGACTTCAAACCGGTGGCCACAGGCCCCGCATTCGTATTCATAAATCG
>DATICK010000037.1:0-7281 GCA_035456865.1 Sulfuricaulis sp. | reverse complement strand
AAAAAAAACCCGGCAAATGCCGGGTTTTTTATTTCTGTTTGGATATTACTTCAAGGAATGATCAGTAGCACCTTCACCGTGCTATCGACGAACTTTCCATCCACGTACCCGATGGCATCGGGATTGGACGCGATCCAACTTTTCATTTCGGCATCATCGCCGATTTCACGGGGGGGTTGACCCTTTCCGGTGAAAAGAATCTTAGACCAATACACCTTGAGCACGGAACCATCTTTCTTTACCACCGTTTTGTAAAACTTCTGACGCGCGGGACTGCTCGGCACCTGATCGACGGGTGTGACCCGCTGTCCGTTGGGAAACACACCCGACTTGCCGAGGTAGATATCCGCCGCCTGATCCGCAGTGATTCCCGCCATGTTATTGCTGGGATGGACGATGATCGCCAGAGCCGCGTGCGCCGGTGCCGACCCTGCCCACAGGAAAATCATGAACAAGACCGCCCAAAATTTCTTTAGTGTTTTCATTAAGAATTCTCCTAGAACACCACGTCCAGCGCCAAGCCGTAGATCATGACGTTATCGCCTGGATCTTTCGCGAGTGGATTATTCGGGTCGGCAATCAACAGACCGCGCGTACCTTTTTCGGGTTCCACTCTCTGCGCCTCGAACTTGAGCGCGGCGCCGCTTCCTATCTCGTAGCGCAATCCCAGCGTCTGGGACGTTTGCTTGAGGGGTGTTCCGAACAAGTTCGTTGGGTTATCGTTATCAGAGAGCCGTGCAGTAGTGTATAGGGGTAACCACTTGCCTAAACGGTAACCCAGTGTCGTGTACCAGCCTTTTTGATTGGGAAAAGCGGCGTTCGCCATTCCGTCAATCTCGCGCTTGAAACCCTCCGAATACAGCACAACATTGTGCCAGTCCATGCTGGCGCCGATGCTCGAGAACTTCGCAGTATCCTGAAACACGCCAAAGGCACTCGCGTTCACTTTTGTCTGCAACGTGCCGTAACGCACGGTGAAAATATCCGAGCTCAGACTCAGGTTGAAACCATGCAGGGCATCAGCCGTAAAATCCGTGTAAGCCACCGTACCTGACGGTGCTCCCATCATCGGCAAAACCTCTTGGGGCACCAAGGCCTGGGCGCCACGACTCACGCCGTAGTATGGCTGGAACAGCAGGGTCATGTCACCGAGCCGGATTTTCGCCAGGACATCTACACCGTTCAGGGTGGTAATGGGATTGGAGTAGTACACTTCCTGCGGCGGACGGATCCAGGGATAGGCGTATCCGACTTCGTAATAATCCGAAATCAGAAAGGTCGGAAATTTGATCTTGCCGGCACGGATACTGAGTGGTTCATTCACTCGGTAACTGACAAACGCCCAGTCGGCCTCGACATTGGAGTTGTCTTTGTTCGCCTTGGCGAGCAGCTGCCCGGTCACCGAAATGTCAGGATTCACCTTGGCCGAAATCTGCAAGCCCAGACGTGAATCGGTCGTAAAGTCGGGAGTATTTTGGATGTTCCCATCCTGGGACACGGCCTTGGTGGCCATGGCGCCGGGTGCGGCGGTGAGCAACTGCTTGTCCGCATAGGTCGCGCCCGCGGTCAAGAAGCCACTGATGGAAATCCCCTCGAGACCGGTCGCTGCCATGGCAGGGAGAACCTGTCCGGCCAGGCTAACGCACAAAATGCCTATCAACTTTTTCTTCATAAATGAGTTTCCTGGTAGGTTTTCAATAATCCGGATACACCCTTTACATATAGATGTTGTAGTAAAAAATGCCACATCACCGGGATCGAAATAATCGCCAACCCCCCTGACCCGATGCCTAACCGGATATACAGCCAAATCATGGCCATTTTCCTTGATTTTTTGCCGGCATGGCCGGTGTGCACAGCTGCCACCCTGATTCCTGCGGCGGCTCCCGCCCACCGGTTTTTCATCGTCATTGGCAAAAAAATAGCCACGCTCCGGACCCCAAGTCGCGTCAGGTCTGGGGGGTTGCTCTTGCTGAAGCTAGCCTATGGCGGGGATTAAACGTAGATGAAAACTTGGCTGCTCAAGTGAGTACTCTTCGCCTTTCGTTATGTTCACCGGCTTCAACGTATACGGGATGCCGGTTTCTTCGAGAAAGATCGTGATCTTGTGCCCGTTAGGGGTCATCCAATAATAGACATCAATCATGGCCATCCAACTTTTACAAAAGAAAAGGCCAGGACACATGCGTGTCCTGGCCTCGTTGGGTATCGTCGCGGTTATAGCGGAAAAGCGCGGCGATGAATCAAACGCAGCCGGTCGGTTTCGGCAGTCCGCCGTACTTGGTAATGGGTTTCATCGGGCCCGTCATCCAGAGCTTGAACATATCCTTCTGATCGGCCTCGACATACTTGGCGAATTTACGGATCGGCGGAACGACGCCGAAGGCTTCGTAATATTCACGCGCCTTGGTGATGTGCGTCCACCTCACTTCATCCAGCGCAAGACCATCGGCTTCCGCCATGGCCCGGGCAATCTCCGGCGTCCACACGTCACGTTCAATGAGATAACCGTCGCCGTCGCGTTGTGGTATTTCCATAATCAATCCTCTCGTTTAATGGTACTGGCCGGTATGATGCAATAGTCGAGTTAATTAGTCAACTATTATGCAGGCCGGCCACCGCAGCTTTTTAAAATCCATAACAGCGCAACAGAATTTCATAAGCGCCGCGGATGGCGCGAAACCGTGCCGGGTCGCCGCCCTTGTCCGGGTGATGCTGCGCCGCCAGCCGCCGGTACGCCTGCTTGATGGTTTCCCAGGGCGCATCGGCGGACAGCTCCAGGGTTTGCAGCGCCTCCAGACGCTCGTCGATCGCTAGGTATCGCTCCGTGAAACGGTTGAGCATGGTTTCGACATCCGCGCGGCTGGTCTGGCTGAAGTTTTCCCAGTCGAGGTAATACGCGCGCAACGGCGCCGCCGCGTTTTCGGTCGGCAGCGCCGAAACTCCCGAATTCTCGACCGGTTCCAGACGAATATCGAGGGGCGATATCGAAAGATACATTCCCTGTTCGAACAATTCCGTCTGCAACTGGTACAACGCGTTCATCACCAGGAAATGCTTGCGGAAAAGCGCGAGGTTCGAGCTCTCGCCATCGAAGGAAAATGCTTCATCGTGCTCCTGTAACCGTTGTATCAGGTCATACTCGCTCAAACCAACGGGAGCGGTTTTGATCAGTGACAAAACCGAGGCTTTGAAGGGATTATCGGGCATCAAGAAAAATATAGACCATGCGCGCCCCTGATCAGAGCAAGGGCCGTAAATGCGGCCAGACATTCTCCAGCATTTTCGGCTGCGCTTTCGCGTTGGCATGGATTCCGTCCGGCTGCATGAGCGCAGGGTTGGCGGCGATGCCGTCGAGAAGAAACGGCGCCAGACCCACCTGCTGTTCGGCCGCGACCTCCCGGTAAATGCGCCGGAACCTTTCCGTATAGTGATTGCCATAATTGGGCGGAAGCTCCATGCCGAGCAACAGCACCCGTGCATGCCGGGCCTTGGCTTTCGTGACCATCGCGGTGATGTTATGTTTCATCTGTTCGAGCGCGAGCCCGCGCAGGCCGTCGTTGCCGCCGAGCTCGATGATGACGACCGCCGGCCGGTGCACGGCGAGGAGCCGGGGCAGGCGCGCGAGACCGTTCGCCGTGGTGTCGCCGCTGATGCTGGCGTTGACGACCTGATAATCGTACTTTTGCCGTTCAAGGCGTTTTCCCAGCAGCGCCACCCAGCCGGAGCCCACGTCCACGCCGTAGGCGGCGCTCAGGCTGTCACCGACCACGAGCAAGGTGCGTGCGGCGGCGGGCAACGGCACCAGACCCAGCAATAACACTACTGTCAGAAAGAGTCGACGCATGCCTGAATATCCAGATGGAAACATCGTCTCCGCCGCCCATCTCTCGAAACGGGTCGATACCGCCGAAGGCGCTCTCGCCATCTTGTCGGGTGTGAATCTCGAGATCAAGGCCGGTGAACGCGTTGCGATCATCGGCGTTTCCGGTTCGGGCAAGTCCACCCTGCTCGGCCTGCTGGCCGGGCTCGATTCCCCGACGCAAGGCGAAGTCACGCTCGCCGGCGAGCGTCTCGATAAACTCGACGAGGACGGCCGCGCGCGCGTGCGCGCCGGCCAGGTCGGGTTCGTGTTCCAGAGCTTCCAGCTGCTGCCCGGCCTGACCGCGCTTGAAAACGTGATGCTGCCGCTCGAACTCGCGGGTTTTGCCGGGCCCGGGCACGATGCGCGCGAGCTGCTGGCGCGCGTCGGCCTGAGCGAGCGGCTTTCGCATTATCCAAGCCAGCTTTCGGGCGGCGAACAGCAGCGCGTGGCGATTGCGCGGGCGTTCGCCATGAAGCCGGCGATCCTGTTTGCCGACGAGCCCACCGGCAATCTCGACAGCACCACCGGGGCGCGCGTCATCGACCTGCTGTTCGACCTCAACCAGGAACAACGTACCACGCTGGTGCTGGTAACCCATGACGAGAGTCTGGCCGCGCGCTGCGAACGCCACATCTATCTCGATGCCGGGCGCATCGTCGATCACCGCTGACCGATGCGCGGACTGAAAAATTTCCGCCTGGCGCTGCGCTTGCTGGTGCGGGACTGGCGTGCCGGAGAATTGCGCCTCCTCGCGGCGGCGGTGGTGATCGCCGTCGGCGCGGTAACCGCGATCGGATTCTTCAGTGACCGCCTGAATCGTGCCATGACGTATCAATCGGCCGACCTGCTGGGCGCGGATTTGCGGCTGACGAGCCCCGAGCCGGTACCGCCGGGCTGGCTCAAGGAAGCCGCGGGCCAGGGCTTGCGGCAGGCGGAAACGCTCGAGTTCGCGAGCGTGGTGGTGCATGCCGAGAAGCTCCAGCTTTCGAGCGTCATGGCGGTGGGTACGGGCTATCCGCCGCGTGGTGTATTGCGCACCGCGCCGGCGTTATACGCGCCGGATATAAAAACCAGCAACATCCCGGCGCTCGGAACTGCGTGGGTCGAGCCGCGCGTGCTGCAGGCACTCGGCCTGACGGTTGGTGGGCGTATCGAGATCGGCAGCGCTGCCTTCATCGTGACGCGCGTGCTCACGTACGAGCCGGGACGCGCCGGCAGTTTCTTCACCTTCGCCCCGCGCGTGCTGATACCGCTGGCCGATGTCGCGGCGACCGGCGTGGTTCAGCCGGGCAGCCGCGTCAATTACCGTTATCTTCTCGCCGGCGCCGATGTCGATCTGGCGCGCTACAAGACATGGCTTACGCCACGTCTGGGACCGAATCACCGGCTGCTCGATGTTCGCGACGGCAACAGTTCCATTGGCCGAGCGTTGGGACGCGCCGAACGCTACCTCGGCCTCACCAGTCTGCTCGCCGTGATTCTGGCGGGTGTCGCCATCGCCATGGGCGCGCGTCGCTACAGCGCGCGTCATTACGACGTGAGCGCCATGCTGCGCTGTTTCGGCGCCACCCAGCGTGACATCGTTGCGCTGTTCGCGCCGCAGTTCCTGCTGCTCGGATTAGCGTCGAGCGCACTCGGTTGTGCGCTCGGCTGGATCGCCCAGGAGGCCATTTTTTATCTGCTTCAAGATCTTCGTCCCGCAGGCCTGCCGCCGGCCAGTGTGGCGCCGGTGGTATTCGGATTCTTTACCGGCCTGATCGCACTCGCCGGTTTCGCGCTGCCACCGTTGCTGCGACTCAAACACGTGCCGCCACTGCGCGTATTGCGCCGCGAACTGGCGCCGCTGCCGCCATCTGCGTGGATCGTGTACGGCGCGGCCACCGCGGCCGTGCTGGTGCTGATGTGGCGCTACACCGGCAGCCTGCTCCTTACCACCGGCGTGCTGGCCGGCAGCCTGGCGGCCGCGGGCGCGCTGGCGGCGCTGGCGGGCGCACTGCTGACCTTGAGCCGGCGCATGCCTCGGCGCGTCGGAGTAGCCTGGCGTTTCGGGCTGAATAATCTGTGGCGCCACACACGCTCCAGCGTCGGACAGATTCTCGCCTTCGGGCTCGCGCTCATGGCCATGGCGGTAATAGCGCTGCTGCGCACCGATCTGCTTTCCACCTGGCAGACGCAGTTGCCGCCGGATACGCCGAATCATTTCGCGTTCAACATCCTGCCGCAGGATATCGCGCCGATACAGCGATTTTTTGCAACCAACCGGATTCAGACCAGCGCCCTCTATCCGATGGTGCGCGGCCGATTGACGGAGATCAACGGCAAACCGGTAACACAGGCCGTCACCAAGGAGGAATCGAATAACGAGGCGCTTCAGCGCGAGCTCAATCTCAGCTGGACCGGCAGCGTGCCGCCGGACAACCGTCTGGTGCGCGGGGCATGGTGGGAAACGCCGTCGCCCGGCAAGCACGTTTCGGTGGAGGAAAAACTCGCCAAGAAACTCGGCATCGAACTCGATGATGAACTCACGTTTTCTGTTGCCGGCGAAACGCTACAGGCACGCGTGGCCAGCATCCGCTCGGTACAGTGGGACTCGTTTCATCCCAACTTCTACATGATCTTCCCGCCCGGGGTACTCGAAGACTTCCCGGCCACTTACCTCACGAGCTTCCATCTCGCCCCGGAGCATAAATCCCTGCTCACTGCGCTGGTGCGCACCTTCCCGGCAGTGACGGTGCTCGAGATGGACCAGGTGCTGGCGCAGGTGCGGGTAATCCTCGGGCAGGTCACGGCGGCCGTTGAGCTGGTACTGCTGTTCGTGCTCGCCGCCGGGTTTGCGGTGTTGTTCGCCGCCCTGGCCGCGAGCCTGGACGAACGGTTCCACGAAGGCGCGCTCCTGCGCGTGCTGGGCGCGAGCCGCCGCCAGCTGCGCGCCGCGCATTTCACCGAATTCGCCGTGCTCGGCGTGCTCGCCGGTATTCTCGCCGCGATTGGCACGGAACTCATCGCCTACCTGCTCTACACGCGCGCTTTCGAGCTCGAGTACAGTTTCAAGTGGCCGGTATGGCTGGCGGCGCCGGTCGCCGGGGGAGTATTGATCGGGCTGGCCGGCTATTTCGGCACACGCCGTGTGGTCATCCAGAGCCCATTGGCCGTGCTGCGCGAGTTGTAGCACAGCGGTATTGCTTGTGGCGCAGTGCCTTCGTGGGAAACAATACATCATGAAGGCAGCACCCCGCGCCACCGCCATACCGCTCCGTACTCCCCTGTTCCGCGGTGAACGGCGTTTACGCATCGCCCTCGTGGGCATGCCCAACAGCGGCAAGAGCACGCTGTTCCAGGCGGTATCGAGCACGTCGATCCGCACCGGCGAGCTCGCCGGCACGCGCCGCGCCTACGGCGAATGCGCCGTCCAGATC
>DATICK010000036.1:0-8985 GCA_035456865.1 Sulfuricaulis sp. | reverse complement strand
GGCGGCGCGCGCGCTCGCCATCCCCGCCGACCAGAAGGTGCTGCACATCCTGCCGCAGGAATTCATCATCGACAAGCAGGAGGGTATCCGCGAGCCGATCGGCATGAGCGGCGTGCGCCTCGAGGCCAAGGTGCACATCGTCACTGGCGCGGTGAGCGCGGCACAGAACATCATCAAGTGCGTCCGCCGTTGCGGGTTGGAGGTGGATGACGTCATTCTCGAACAGCTGGCCTCGAGCATCTCCACGTTGACGGACGACGAAAAGGAGTTGGGCGTATGTCTGGTGGATATCGGCGGCGGCACGACGGACATCTCCGTATTCACCGAAGGCGCCATCCGCCACACTGCCGTGATTCCCATCGCTGGCGATCAAGTGACGAACGACATCGCCGTTGCGCTGCGCACGCCGACGCAATATGCCGAGGACATCAAGAAAAAGTACGGTTGCGCTCTCACGCAATTGGCGCACCGCGATGAAACCATCGAGGTGCCGAGCGTGGGCGACCGTCCGCCGCGCAAGCTCTCGCGCCAGACACTGGCCGAGGTCATCGAACCGCGCATCGAGGAACTCTACAGCCTTATCCAGGCCGAGTTGCGTCGCAGCGGTTTCGAGGATGTGGTCGGCAGCGGACTCGTACTCACCGGAGGCAGCGCCAAGATGGAAGGCGTGGTCGATCTGGCGGAAGAGGTGTTTCACATGCCGGTGCGCCTGGGCGTGCCGCAATACGTCGGGGGATTGAAGGGTGTGGTACAGAACCCGATCTTCGCTACCGGCGTGGGGTTGGTGCTGTACGGCGCGCGCTGCCGTGAAGGGAAGCAGTATGTGCAGAATCCGGGCGCATCCGTGGGAGTCAAGGGAGCCTGGAGCAAGATGAAGAGCTGGTTTCAGGGAAATTTTTGATTGGGGGAACAGGCAGATGGATCTATCAACTGGTTTTAGAAACCTACACTGGAGGCAACACAATGTTTGAACTAATGGATACCTATGGGCAGCAAGCCGTCATCAAGGTTATTGGTGTCGGCGGAGGCGGCGGCAACGCCGTCGACCACATGGTCGCCGCGAGCATCGATAGCGTGGAGTTCATTAACGCCAACACGGATTCGCAGGCACTCAAGAAATCGCAGGCGAAGACCATTCTTCAACTTGGGACGAATCTCACCAAGGGTCTGGGATGCGGCGCCAATCCCGACATCGGCCGACAGGCCGCCGTCGAAGATCGCGAGCGTATTGCCGAGGTGCTTTCCGGTGCTGACATGGTGTTCATCACCGCGGGCATGGGTGGCGGCACCGGTACGGGCGCGGCGCCGGTGGTCGCACAAGTAGCCAAGGATATGGGCATCCTGACGGTGGCTGTTGTCACCAAACCGTTTCCGTTCGAAGGTCGCAAGCGCATGGGTGTGGCGGATCAGGGCATCTCGGAGCTCGCCCAATACGTCGATTCCATTATTACGATCCCGAACGAAAAACTGGTGACCGTGCTCGGGAAGGATGCGTCGCTGCTGGATGCCTTCGGCAAGGCGAATCAGGTTTTGCAAAATGCGGTACAAGGCATCGCCGAACTGATCACACGTTCGGGATTAATCAATGTGGACTTCGCTGATGTGCGTACCGTGATGTCGGAGATGGGCATGGCGATGATGGGTGCGGCCACGGCAACGGGTCCGTCACGCGCGCGTGAGGCGGCCATGGCCGCGGTCTCAAGCCCGCTGCTCGAGGATATTAATATCTCCGGCGCACGCGGCATTCTGGTCAATATCACGGCTGGCCTCGATATGTCGATCGGTGAATTCGAAGAAGTCGGCAATACGATCAAGGAATTTGCCTCGGATGATGCCACCGTGGTAATTGGCACCGTGATCGAGCCGGAGATGCGCGAAGAACTGCGAGTCACCATCGTGGCCACTGGCCTTGGCCAGGAAAAGCAGCGCAGCAAGCAGCCGTACAAGGTGGTCAAAACCGGTACCGGCACCACGGATTACGAGGATCTCGAAACGCCCACCGTCATCCGCAACCGGCGTACGGAACGGCCGATGGCTGTGCAGACAGAAGCGGCCATCGAGTACCTGGACATCCCGGCATTCTTGAGGAAACAGGCTGACTAGCGCCGAGTATCCCAAGCGATACGGAAGGGACTTACCCTGTGCCGCGGGTCCAGCGGCCCAGGACAATTTTGGAATATGCTTGATCCGGGGCCGTTTATCGGGGGTGATGCCCCGATAGCGCTTTCAGGTCGGAAAATTGGCTGGACAGGGGTGTGGTTTTATCCTTAAATACGTATAGGGATTGAGTTTTATTCCGGCTCCCTTGCCTCTGCGAAACATTTTAGCAACTGCATGTTGCATAAATATTACACGAGTCTGTTTTCTGCACTGCCGGAGATGCGGACATTCAGCCGCGATACAGCGTTAGATATGGATTGTTTGAATAACTAGATGATTAAGCAACGAACCCTGAAGAATGTCATCCGCGCCACAGGCGTTGGGCTGCATACCGGCGAAAAGGTCTATCTGACACTGCGGCCGGCGCCATCCGACACTGGAATTATTTTCCGACGCATCGACCTCTCCGAACCGGTGGATATCCGGGCATGCCCGGAAAATGTCTCCGATACCCGTCTCTCGACTACACTTGAGTATAACGGTGCAAAAGTTTCCACGGTGGAGCATCTTATGTCGGCATTCGCCGGACTGGGTATCGATAACGCCTATGTTGACCTGACGGCCGCGGAAGTGCCGATCATGGACGGCAGTGCGGGGCCGTTTGTATTCCTGGTCCAATCGGCGGGCATAGCCGAGCAGTCGGCACCGAAGCGTTTCATGCGCATCAAGAAGAAGATCCGTCTGGAAGAAGGCGACAAATGGGCCTGTTTCGAACCGTTTGAGGGGTTCAAGGTCTCGTTTGCCATCGAATTCAATCATCCCACCTTCCGCAACTCAACCCAAAATGCGAGCGTCGACTTTTCCACAACCTCTTTTGTAAGAGAAGTCAGCCGTGCACGTACTTTCGGTTTCATGGGTGATCTCGAGGCGTTGCGTGCGGCGGGATTGGCGCGCGGCGGCGGGCTCGATAATGCCATCGTGCTTGATGAATACCGCATACTCAATGACGACGGTTTGCGTTACGAAGATGAGTTCGTCAAGCATAAGGTGCTGGATGCCATCGGCGATCTGTACCTCTTGGGTCACCCGCTGATCGGCGCCTTCAGCGCTCACAAGTCCGGGCATTCCCTTAATAATCGTCTGTTGCGCGAACTGGTGAATAACCAAGAGGCATGGGAACTCATTACCTATAACGAAAACGACGAGGCACCCATTGCCTTCGTGCGCACGGTTCCAGCTGTCTGAACGGCGTGCGGCGGGAAGCGACGATTATTATGTGTATTGGTGAGTTGACAGGGGAGCGACCGGCATGAACATCATACTTGTACCCAACAGCCGTCACGGTAAAGGCCGCAACGCCACCCTTTCCCAGCGCCACTTGATTCTGATTGCACTGGTTGTTTTTGTCGCGCTGCCCGTATTGCTGGGCGTTATTGCTTACCGCGCCCAGGACATGTTGACCGCTTACAGCGCAGATTCACTGTTGACCGCGCAACGCCGCGAACTGGCGGCAAACCGTACCGCGGTCGCCGAAGCCAAACGCAATGCCGAGGCACACCTCAACGCCCTGGCCCAGCGGCTGGGTCAGTTGCAGGCGCAGGTGCTGCGGCTCAATGCTCTCGGCAGCCGCTTGACTCGCATGGCAGGGCTGGATGCGCGCGAATTCAATTTTTCCGCTGATGCGGCCATGGGTGGCCCGGAAAAGGCCATCTCTTCCTCGAACCCCCCGGAATTAACGTCTTCGCTCGAGCAGCTCACGCATGAAATTGAACGTCAGCAGGAGCGCCTGGCCGCTCTCGAGAATCTGTTGCTGGATCGCAAGCTTAACGCCGCCGTGACGCCCTCCGGGTGGCCGGTGGATGGCGGATGGATTTCCTCCGGATTCGGCGTGCGCGCCGATCCGTTCAACGGCCATCAGTCCGTGCATGAAGGCGTGGATATCGCCTCGCACATGGGCTCGCCCGTGCTGGCGGTGGGCGACGGGGTCGTGTCGTACAGCGGAGAGCGAGCCGGCTATGGACTGCTGGTCGAAGTGACGCACGAATCCGGCCTGACGACTCGGTATGCGCACACCAGCAGTACCCTTGTCAAAGTGGGTGACCGTGTCAAGAAGGGCCAGTCGATCGCGCTGGTCGGCAGTTCCGGTCGTTCCACCGGCCCCCATCTGCATTTTGAAGTCGTGCGCAATGGCACTCCGGTAAATCCCATGCGGTATCTCCAGCAGGCCAGCGCCAAATAGTCATCCGTCGCCGTATTACGCTTCAAGTCTCTCCACTTTTCCTCCATAATTGCCGCTCTTTTGATACGCCTCCGCGCGAGGCGCACGGATTTTTATGATTACGAAAGCGCTTACCAAGATATTCGGCAGTCGTAACTCGCGTCTACTCAAGCGCATGCAGCAGGATGTGTTGCGCATCAACGCGCTCGAGCCCGAGCTTGCCAAGCTCAGCGACGAGCAGCTGCGCGCCAAGACCTCCGAATTCAAAACCCGCGTGTCGAATGGCGAAAGCCTGGACAGCCTGCTGCACGAAGCCTTCGCTTGCGTCCGCGAGGCGTCCAAGCGCGCGCTGGGCATGCGTCATTTCGATGTGCAGCTGATCGGCGGAATGGTGTTGCACCAGGGCAAGATCGCGGAAATGCGCACCGGTGAAGGCAAGACGCTCGTGGCCACGCTTGCCGTGTATTTGAATGCCCTTTCCGGCAAAGGCGTGCACGTTGTGACCGTCAACGACTACCTGGCGCGTCGCGATGCCGAATGGATGGGTCAGATATACCGGTTTCTTGGCATGAGCGTGGGCGTCGTCGTTCCGGGTCAGGACCGCCAGGAAAAACGTGATGCCTATGGCGCTGATATTACCTACGGCACCAACAACGAATATGGTTTCGATTACCTGCGCGACAACATGGCGTTTCGCGCCGAAGAGCGCGTGCAACGCGGCGTCAACTACGCCATCGTGGACGAAGTGGACTCGATTCTGATCGACGAGGCGCGCACGCCGCTCATTATTTCCGGAGCGGCCGATGAAAGCGCCGACCTGTACGTCAAGGTAAACACGATTATTCCCCGGCTTATCAAGCAGGAGACCGAGAACGGTCCGGGGGATTACAGCGTGGACGAAAAGGCGCGCCAGGCCTACTTCACCGAGGCTGGTCATGAGAAGGTTGAGAAACTCCTGGCCCAGGCGGGTCTGCTGGAAGCGGGCTCAAGTCTCTACGATGCCTCCAATCTGATTCTGATGCACCACCTCAACGCCGCGTTGCGTGCGCATTCCCTGTTCAAGCGCGAGGTGGATTACATCGTGCGTGACGACGAGGTGATCATCATTGACGAGTTCACCGGGCGCATGATGCAGGGACGGCGCTGGTCGGATGGCTTGCACCAGGCCGTGGAAGCGAAGGAAGGCGTGAAGATCCAGAATGAGAATCAGACGCTCGCCACGATTACCTTTCAGAATTATTTCAGATTATACGGCAAGCTTGCCGGCATGACCGGCACTGCCGACACCGAAGCCTTCGAGTTCCAGCAGATCTATGGCCTCGAGGTCGTGGTGATCCCGACACATCATCCCATGATCCGCCAGGACATGGCCGATCAGATATACCGCACGGCCGGGGAAAAACACACAGCGATCCTGGTCGATATCCGCGATTGTCATCAGCGTGGCCAGCCGGTGCTGGTCGGAACCGTAACCATCGAAGCCTCGGAGCTGCTTTCGGGCCTGCTACAGAACGAAAAGATTCCCCATCAGGTGTTGAATGCCAAGCACCACGAGCGTGAAGCGATGATCGTGGCGCAAGCCGGCCGTCCCGGGGCCGTCACGATCGCCACCAACATGGCCGGTCGTGGCACCGACATCGTGCTTGGCGGCAATCTCGAGATGGAGTTCAAGGAAATCGGCGATGATTCCCCCAAGCGGCAACAGGCCCGGACCGATTGGGACAAGCGACACCAGCAGGTCGTGGCAGCAGGCGGGTTGCACGTGATCGGCACTGAGCGTCATGAGTCGCGGCGCATCGACAACCAGTTGCGTGGCCGTTCCGGGCGCCAGGGCGATCCCGGTTCCTCGCGTTTTTATCTTTCGCTGGAAGACAATCTGCTGCGCATTTTCGGCAGTGACCGGCTTTCCGGTCTCATGCAGAAGTTGGGCATGCAGAAAGGCGAGGCGATCGAGCATCCCTGGGTATCGCGCGCGATTGAGAACGCCCAGCGTAAAGTCGAGGGACGTAACTTCGATATTCGCAAGCAATTGCTCGAATATGACGACGTGGCGAACGATCAGCGCAAGGTGATTTACGAACAGCGCAACCGGCTCATGAACGTGGACGATATTTCCGAGAGCATTACGTCGATTCGTCTTGATGTCGTCAACGAGCTGATGAACCAGCATATTCCCCCGGAGAGTCTGGAGGAGCAGTGGGACGTGCCCGGGCTGGAGGAAAGTCTCGAGCGCGAGTTCGGGTTGAAACTGCCTGTTGCTCAGTGGCTCAAGGACGAGACGGGCCTGGACGAGGAAAAGCTTCGTGTCCGTATCGTCAGCGAGGCCGATCGCCGGCACGCCGAAAAGGCGCTAGCCATCGGCCCTGATGTCATGCGCCATCTTGAAAAGGCCGTCATGTTGCAGGTGCTGGACACGCAATGGAAGGATCATCTCGCGGCCATGGATTATCTGCGCCAGGGCATTCACCTGCGCGGTTATGCCCAGAAGAATCCAAAGGAAGAGTACAAGCGCGAGTCATTCGTGCTTTTTTCCGACATGTTGACTCGCATTCGCCATGACGTGATCAATCTTCTGGCTCACGTTCAGGTGCAGGCGCCGCAGGATGTCGAGGCGCTGGAAAGTCAGAATCGTCAGCCCGAGGAAATGCACTTCGTCCATCCTTCGCTCGATGCGGGTGGACAGCCGGAAGAAGGAGATGACGCCGCCGGCGCGGCCGTCGCGCAAAAGCCGATGACGCGCCGCCAACCCAAAGTCGGGCGCAACGAACCTTGTCCCTGCGGTTCCGGGAAGAAGTACAAACACTGCCACGGCAAACTGGCCTGACCCATGGCGGTTGGCTTACACGGTTTACCCTCCCTTGGATCGGTTGCCGGCATACGTCTCGGCACAGTCGCCGCCGGCATCCGCAAGAAAGACCGGCGCGATCTGGTGCTGATCGAGTGCGCACCGGGCACGCATGCCGCCGCCGTCTTTACCAAGAACCGCTTCTGTGCCGCGCCCGTCATCGTGGCACGCAAACATCTCGCCAAGGCTGCCCCGCGCGCGCTGCTCATCAATACTGGCTTTGCCAACGCCGGCACCGGCGAACCGGGCCTCGAGGATGCGCGTGCCTGCTGTGACGCCCTGGCTAGGCAGATCGGCTGTCGATCCGAAGAAATCCTGCCTTTTTCCACGGGCGTTATCGGCGAGCGTTTTCCGCGGGAACGGATCATCGCCGCTCTTCCGGCGTGCCAAGCTGCTCTCAATGAAAACGGCTGGGCAGAAGCGGCGCACGGCATCATGACCACCGACACCGTGCCCAAGGGGTGTTCGCGCAGAATCCGCCTCGGTTCGCGCACGGTGACTGTGACCGGCATCGCCAAAGGTGCTGGCATGATCCGGCCTGACATGGCGACCCTGTTGTCATTTGTTGCCACCGATGCTTCCGTGACTCCAGCAGTTCTACAAGGTTGTGTTTCCGCGGCGGTCAATGAGTCATTCAATCGCATTACTGTCGACGGGGATACTTCCACCAACGATGCCTGTGTGCTGCTGGCGACCGGAACCGCAGGGAATCCCTTGATCGATCGCGCGGTAGGCGAGGCCCATGCGACCCTCCTGAACGCCGTTACAGAAGTATTCACGGAGCTGGCGAAGTCCATCGTGCGCGACGCGGAGGGCGCGACCAAATTCATCACAGTCGAAGTACGCGGCGGGCGCAGCGAATCCGATTGTCTTGAGGTGGCCTACACCATCGCACATTCGCCGTTGGTGAAGACCGCATTTTTTGCCAGCGACCCCAACTGGGGCCGCATTTTGGCGGCGATCGGGCGCGCTCCAATCGCGCAACTCGATGTCAGCAAGGTGGCAATTCTTCTCAACGAGGTGCGCGTCGTACATAACGGCGCCCTCGATGCCGATTACACCGAGGTCAAGGGGCTCGCCGTCATGCGGCTTCCGGAAATCCGTATCGGAGTGGACTTGGGCGCTGGATATGCCTCGGCACGTGTCTGGACATCGGATCTCTCGCACGACTATGTCCGAATCAACGCTGAGTACCGAAGCTAGTTCACTGCTGCGCGTCGCAGTCGGTATCCTCGCGCAAGACGGCAAGGTATTTGTCACCCGGCGGTTTCCCGACAGTCATCAGGGTGGCAAATGGGAATTCCCCGGCGGCAAGATCGAACCGGGTGAAAATGCCCTATCGGCATTGAAACGCGAACTCAGGGAGGAGCTGGGTATCGAGGTGCAAGACGCTCGCGCCTACATGCAGGTTCGGCATGAATACCATGACCGGCATGTCCTGCTCGATGTCTGGCGTATTTCCCGCTACCAGGGCACACCGCATGGGCGCGAAGGCCAGGAAGCCAAATGGCATTCCTGCACCGAGCTTCCCCAGCTGGAATTTCCCGAAGCTGACCGGCCGATTCTGCGCCGACTCTGGCTGCCACCGCTTTATCTCATCAGCGATTCACGGCGCTTCGGAAAGGATGGATTTCTTGCGCCGCTGGAGCGTGCCTTGAAGGCGGGAGCTCGATTGGTGCAGTTGCGCGAGCCACACATGCCGTTCCATGAATTCGAGGATTATGCCAGGCTGATCGCCGGTCTGTGCCATCGTCATGGCGCCCAATTGCTGCTCAATGCCGAACCGGAATGGGTGTCGCGCTGCGATGCCGACGGAGCGCAT
>DATICK010000035.1:0-2711 GCA_035456865.1 Sulfuricaulis sp. | reverse complement strand
TCTGCATGCGGCGCGGGATCACCTACATCGGCCCGTCCGTGGACGCCATCCGTCGCATGGGCGACAAGACCGCCGCGCGCGAAGCCATGATCGCCGCCGGCGTACCGGTGGTGCCCGGCAGCGAGGGCAATCTCAAAAATGTCGCCGAGGCGGTGAAGCTCGCCAAAAAAATCGGTTATCCGGTGATGCTCAAGGCCACCTCGGGCGGCGGCGGGCGCGGCATCCGCCGCTGCAACAACGAAGACGAACTGAGCCGCGCCTATGAGCGCGTGGTGTCCGAGGCCACCAAGGCTTTCGGCAGCGCCGACGTATTCCTGGAAAAAGCCATCATCAACCCGCGCCACATCGAAGTGCAGGTGCTCGGCGACAAACACGGCAACATGATTCACCTGTTCGAGCGCGACTGCTCGATCCAGCGCCGCCACCAGAAACTGATCGAAATCGCACCCTCGCCCCAGGTCACCGAGGAGCAGCGCGCTGCGGTGTGCGAACTGGGCGTGCGCGCCGCCCGCTGCGTCAACTACGAGAACGCCGGCACTGTCGAATTCCTGTTTGACCAGGAAGGCCGGTTCTATTTCATGGAGATGAACACGCGCCTGCAGGTGGAACACACCGTGACGGAACAGATCACCGGCGTGGACATCGTCCAGGAACAGATCCGTATCGCCGAAGGCCAGCCCATGTCCTACCGGCAGGAGGACATCCAGCGCCGCGGCTACGCGATTCAATTCCGTATCAATGCCGAAGACCCGAAAAACGATTTCCTGCCGAGCTACGGGCGCATCACGCGTTACTATTCGCCCGGCGGCCCGGGCGTGCGCACCGACGCCGCGATTTACACCGGCTATGAGTTCCCGCGGCATTACGATTCCATGTGCGCCAAACTCACGGTCTGGGCGCTCACCTGGGAGAAGGCCCTGGCGCGCGCGCGGCGCGCGCTGCTCGACATGGGCGTGCACGGCGTTAAAACCACCAAGCCGTTTTATCTGGAAATTCTCGCCACGCCGGAATTCCAAGCGGGAAAATTCGACACCGGATTCATCGAAAAGCACCCGGAACTGTTAAACTATTCCGTCCGTCGTCCACCCGCCGACCTGGCCGTGGCCATTGCCGCGGCGATCGTGGCGCATCACGGTCTGTAGGAGACAAAAGGCAAACATGGCGTCCTCATCCAAGAAAGTTCTGGTCACCGAAGTGGTATTACGCGACGCACACCAGTCGCTGCTAGCCACGCGCATGCGCACCGAAGACATGCTGCCGATCTGCGACAAATTGGACAAGGCGGGTTTCTGGTCGCTCGAAGCCTGGGGCGGCGCCACCTTCGATTCCTGCCTGCGCTTCCTCAAGGAAGACCCGTGGGAACGGCTGCGCAAACTGAAAAAAGCGCTGCCCAAAACGCCGATTCAGATGCTGCTGCGCGGGCAAAACCTGCTCGGTTACCGCCACTACTCCGACGACGTGGTCGAGGCGTTCGTGAAGAAGTCGGCAGAATGCGGCGTGGACGTGTTCCGCATCTTCGACGCCATGAACGACATGCGCAACATCGAAGTATCGGTCAATGCCGTGCTCAAGGCCGGCAAGCACGCCCAGGGTGCGATTTGCTACACCACCAGTCCGGTGCACACTACCGAACATTTCGTCGAGATGGCGCGCGAAATGGAAAAAATGGGCTGCCAGACCATCGCCGTCAAGGACATGGCCGGCCTGATTACGCCGGCGCGCACGGCCGAGCTGTTCTCGGCGTTGTCCAAGGCAGTCAAGGTGCCGCTCGCGTTCCACTCGCACACCACCGTCGGCATGGCCAACATCAGCATGTACCTCGCGGTCGAAAACGGCGCGCGCCACGTGGACACGGCGATTTCGTCCCTCTCCTGGGGCACCAGCCACTCGCCGACGGAAAGCATGGTGGTCGCCTTCCAGGGCACGCCTTACGACACGGGATTGAAGCTGGAACTGTTGCAGGAAATTGGATTTTATTTCCGCGAGGTGCGCAAAAAATACCACCAGTTCGAAAGCGAATACGCCGAGATCGACACCCGGGTCATGATCAACCAGGTGCCGGGCGGCATGATCTCGAACCTGTCGAACCAGCTCAAGGAACAGGGCGCGCTCAACCGCATGAACGAGGTGCTCGCGGAGATTCCGCGCGTCCGCGAAGATCTCGGCTTCCCGCCGCTGGTCACGCCGACATCGCAGATTGTCGGCACCCAGGCGGTGCTCAACGTCCTCACCGGCAAACGCTACAAGAGCATCACCAACGAAGTGAAGCTCTACCTCCAGGGCCGTTACGGCAAGACCCCGGGCAAGATCAACGAGACCGTGCGCAACATGGCCATCGGCGACGAAGAAGTCATTACCTGCCGCCCCGCGGACAAGCTCAAGCCCGAGATGCACCGCCTGCGCGATGAAATCGGCGAGCTCGCAAAAAGCGACGAAGACGTGCTGACCTACGCCATGTTCCCCGAGATCGGGCGAAAATTCCTCGAAGAGCGCGCCGCCGGCGCGCTCAAGCCGGAAGAACTCAAACCGCCGGTCTCCGCCGCCGCCACGGGACTTCCGGCGTTCGCGCCGACCGAATTCAACGTCACGATGCACGGCGAGACCTATCACATCAGCGTCACCGGCGTCGGTCACAAGAGCGAGGAGCAACGCCCGTTCTTCGTGGCGGTGGACGGCGTGCCGGAACAGATTCTCATCGAGACGCTCACCGA
>DATICK010000034.1:0-15336 GCA_035456865.1 Sulfuricaulis sp. | reverse complement strand
GGTCTGCACCCGATTGAAGAAAGTGCCGGTCGGGTCCTGCCCGTACGGACGATCATCGGACATATAGCCGGCCGCGCCCGAAGTATTCCATTCCTTGCAGCTCGTGACGCAGGCATGGCAGCCCACGCACACGTTGAGATCGATCACCAGGGCGAGTTGGGTCATAAAGGAAGCCCTACTCCGCTTCGCTGCGTTCGTCCTTTCAAAAGATGGCGCCCTACTCCGCTGCGCTCCGTTCGTCCTTTCATCTGATCAGGTTCCCATCATTTTGCCGGCCACGTATGCCAGCCAGTTTTTGCGACGCGGCTCCTCGCCGGGCACCGGTGTGAGCGTCGCGAACTGCGGCCAGGTCACTTTTTCTTCCGCCGGGTCGGCTTTGTAAAGACGTACGCGCACATCGTACCAGCCAGCCTGTCCGGTGACCGGATCGGAGTTGGACAGGTGCTCGCCCGCCGCTTGTGGCGGCAGTTCCTCGGAGATCAGGTGGTTCAGGAGAAACCCCTGGCGGGCTTCGTTCGCGCTCGGTTCGAGATTCCACGCCCCGGGTTGTTTGCCGATGGCGTTCCAGGTCCAGACCGTGCCGGGTTCGGTCGCTTCGCTGTATCGACACATGCCACGCACTTTGCCCCAAGGCGACTCCACCCACACCCAGTCGCCATCTTCGATCCCCAGCGTTCTTGCGGTCTTTGGGTTCACGAATAAATAATTGTACGTATGAATCTGGCGCAGCCAGGCGTTCTGCGAGTCCCATGAGTGGTACATCGCCATCGGCCGTTGGGTCACCGCATTGAGCGGATATTTCTGCTTGTCGGTCAGCTGGGCCTCGAGCGGTTCGTAGTAGAACGGCAGCGGATCGAAGTAGGTCTCGATGCGTTTGCGCAGGTGCGGTGGCGGCTGCTTGCCCTGGGTTTTGCCCTGCGCGGCGAGGCGGAACTGCTGCAGGATGTCCGAGTAGATATGGATCAGGATCGGTTCGGCATAGCGTGTCAGGCGGTGGCGCTGCGCCCATTCGAGGTAGCCCTTGTTCCAGTTACGCATGTATTGAAAGGATTTAGGCAGTTCGTGGTGGTATACGCAGTTGTTCTTGGCGTACATTTCCCACTGGCTCGGATTCGGCTCGCCCTTCATGAACTTCTCACCGCCCTTGCCGCGCCAGCCGGCCAGAAAGCCTATGCCGGCGCCCGGTTCAATTTCGTAGTTAATGATGAAGTCGGGGTAGTTCTTGAATTTTCGTTGGCCGCGCGTATCGACAAACGCCGGCAATTTGAGACGCGAGCCGAGCTCGATCAGCACTTCCTGAAACGGCTTGCACTCGCCTTTGGGCGGCACCACCGGGACACGCACCGAATCCACCGGGCCGTCGAACTCGGAGATCGGCCGATCGAGCATGCTCATGACGTCATGGCGCTCCAGATAGGTGGTATCCGGCAACACCAGGTCGGCGTATGCCACCATCTCCGACTGGAACGCATCGCACACGACAATGAATGGAATCTTGAATTCGCCGTGCTCGTCCTTGTCGTTCAGCATCTGGCGCACCTCGACCGTGTTCATGGTCGAGTTCCAGGCCATGTTGGCCATGAAGATCAACAGCGTGTCAATTTTGTAGGGATCGCCGCGCCAGGCGTTGGTGATGACGTTGTGCATCAGGCCGTGCACCGACAGCGGATACTCCCAGGAGAACGCCTTGTCGATGCGGACCGGGGTGCCATCCTTGTCGACAAACAGGTCGTCGGGGTCGGCCGGCCAGCCGAGCGCCATGCCGTCCAGCGGTTTGCCTGCGCGCACACCCTCCGGGCCTCTCGGCGTTTTGGCGCATGGCGGGATCGGGCGCGGGAACGGCGCCTTGTGCCGGAACCCGCCCGGCCGGTCGATGGTGCCGAGGATGCTCATCAATATCGACAGTGAGCGTATCGTGTGAAAGCCGTTCGAATGCGCCGCCAGCCCGCGCATCGCGTGGAACGCCACCGGGTTGCCCGTGACCACCTCATGATCTTTGCCCCAGATGTCGGTCCAGGCGATTGGCAGTTCGATTTTCTGGTCGCGCGCCGTCACGCCCATTTCGTTGGCCAGGCGCGTGATGGTTTCTACCGGAATTCCGGTGATGGCACAGGCCCACTCCGGCGTGTAATCCTTGACGCGCTCTACCAGCAACTGGAACGACGGCTTGACCGGAGTGCCATCAGGCAACACAAACTCGCCGCGCAGAAACGGATCGGCGCCCGCGGTATGCGTGACCACGGCCTTGTTGGTATGGCGGTCCCACCACAGTTTGTTCTGCGGATCGAAGCAACCCTCCTCCACCGGCACCTCGGCGCGCACGAACATGCCGTACTCGCTCGAGTTCTTGTCCATGTTCACGAGTTGCGCGGAGTTGGTGTATTGCACCAGGAAGTCACGGTCGTAAAGACCCTGCTTGATGAGCACGTGGATGAGCGCAAGAAACAGCGCCCCGTCGGTGCCGGGCTTGATCGGCACCCACTCATCGGCGATTGCCGAGTAGCCGGTGCGCACCGGATTGACGGAGATAAACTTGCCGCCATTGCGCTTGAATTTGGAAATGGCCATCTTGAGCGGGTTGGAGTGATGATCCTCGGCGGTGCCAATCATCACGAACAGCTTGGCGCGCTCGAGATCCGGCCCGCCGAACTCCCAGAACGATCCGCCAATGGTATAGATCATGCCCGCGGCCATGTTGACCGAGCAGAAGCCGCCGTGGGCGGCGTAGTTGGGCGTACCAAACTGTTTGGCGAACAGTCCGGTGAGGGCCTGCATCTGATCGCGACCGGTGAACAGCGCAAACTTCTTAGGGTCGGTGGCGCGGATTTTCGCGAGACGTTCTTCCAGTATCGCGAACGCCTCGTCCCAGGAGATCGCTTCGAATTCGTTGGCGCCGCGCTCACTGCCGGGTTTGCGCCGCAAAGGCTTGGTCAGGCGCGCGGGCGAATGCTGCTTCATGATGCCCGAGGCGCCCTTGGCGCAGATCACTCCTTTATTGATGGGGTGATCGGGATTGCCCTCGATGTATCGGACTTCGCCGTCCTTGAGGGTTACACGGATGCCGCAGCGGCAGGCGCACATGTAACAAGTGGTGTTCTTGACCTCGCTACGGCCGGAGGAAGTTTGGGTCATGAGAGCTGGGCCAATCCAGAAAGATTGTCGGACACAAGGATACTGACGTCAGCTACGATACTAAGCCCGGAAAGTAATCGCAATTAACAATATTCAATGCGGCGACAAAAAATACTAGTGCGACTACCGTTGAATTCCCCGGGATAAGCGTGTGATAGCAATCCCGGCTCAATTCATTGGTTCAGTCTCGTAGCGCACCCAGAGACGGTGCTCGCCGCCCGGCGCAATGGTCACGACGTCATCCGCGGCATTGGTGCTTTCCACGCATACCATATTTAGGTATCCGTTCTCGCCGAAGTCACCCATCTTGACCGATTTTTCAATCCACGGGTTCCATACCACGGTTGAATGGCTGCCGCGTTTGCGGATGCGGATACGGCGTTTCAGACCGGGGTCGTCGATCAGGCAATCCGCGCTGGTATCGAGATAGATGCGATCGGTTTCGGCGCCGATCGTCACTGGCCCGGTTTGCGTCTTGCGCTTGCCGCCGTCCATCTTGTCGAGGTACGGACAGCCTTCGAGACCGCGGATCGTCACCTGGCGTACGTCACTCACTTCGAAATAGGTATGCAGAGCGTCGCCGATGGTGATGGCGCTGCGGTCGGCGTTGCGCGTCACGAGATCGATCTCGAGCGCCGCGCCCACGGTGATGTGACATTCGAGCAGCGTGGCATGCGGCCACTGGGCGCGGGCGGCCTCGTTCAGGACGAGGCGAAAATCGAGACGCGTGGCGCCATCCGCCAGGGTTTGTGCGCCGATGACTTCCCACGGCACGGTGCGCGCGAATCCGTGCGCTGGCAGCGTGGCCACGGTCGCATGCGGACCGAACCACGGCCAGCAAACCGGTACGCCACCGCGGATCGATTTGCCAGGCGCGAATTTGGCGGCGCGCGATAGCCAGATCACCGGCGGCAACCCGCGTGGCGCCCAGGTCAGCACTTGCGCGCCATGCAACGCCACGGTGGCGCTGCCCCGGGAATTGGCCACTTCCACCACGTCCAGCCCGCCGGGGCCCTGCTTGAAAACCACCTGGCCGGAAAGGCCGAAACGCGCGTTCAACGTCGATAAATCAGTCATGCCGCTTTATCCTTGAGGATATGTGTTGGCAGTATTATTGGCTGCCGGTCCAGCTTAATGAATCTTGGTGTTGAGTTTTGTCGTGGGTGCGTTCGCCTTGCCGGCCTCGGTCTGGCGCTTGATGAAGGCTTCGAGGTCGGCGGCCGTGACGGCGCCCCCCTGCTGCGCCACGAGTTCACCGGCAGGAGAGACGATAAAAGTGGTAGGCAACATGATAATGACGCCGAAGGGAGTGACCTGTTGCGACGGGTTGGAGGGCAACACCGGATAGCTCATGGACATGCTATCCATGAAATCCTTCAGCCAGGCCAGGGAAATGTCCTCAAAGTCGACGCCCAACACAACGGCGTCGTGATCCTTGTGCTTTTCGTGAAACTTCGTGAGCTGCGGAATCTCTTTAATGCATGGCGGGCAAGAGGTTGCCCAATAATTGATGACCACCCACTTCCCGGCATATTGCGACAGCGTGTGGACCTTGCCATTCGTGTCTGGCATGGAAAAGACAATCTTTCCTTCCGCCTTCGTTGTCATCACGGGCGCCAGGCAAAGCAGCCACACTATAAGAAACCGTTTCATTTCAATCTCTGATTCACAAAACGTTACGCTGACTACTTCCGCTCGTTATCGCGTGGTGTCGGTCCGGCGCCAGCTCGTAGCAGATGCTGGAGCTCGACAGCTTTGTCATAGTTATCCCAAGTCGGCCCTTTCTTGCCGATCAGCTCCGGGTGGCGAGAGGGCACGCCATACTTGTTGACCGCATGGCAGGCCGCGCACTTCACCGGACCATGGGAACCATCGGGGTTCAGCATCGCCGCCTGCTGGTAACTAGAAATATCCACTTCCGGGTTGGCGGGATAAAGGCCATGGGTCGATTCATGGCAACCCTGGCAAGTGATTCCCGCGTGCCCCTTGGAGTGGCGCATAAGCGCGTACTTCCCCGGCTGGTCGAGGGGAAAGGCGCCGCCACCCATGCTTTCGACGAAAGGTGGTCGATGGCAATCGGCACAGTGGGGTTCACCGGGCGCCAGCCAGTAATCCTTGCCGTGGGTGGCCGCTTCATAAGACGCCGCCACGCCTTCGGTCCCGTCCGGGTCTTTGTCCACAATTATCACCGACCGGTTGCCGTCTTCATCGGGTGCCGTCAGTACCGGCTTTCCCTGCTGATCCGCCTTGATCCGGCCGACGGCGGCGAGGGTCTGCCCGGAGCGATCCCAGGTACGGTAGACCCCGCTGGAAACATCTTCTCCCTGCATCGGGCTTTTGGGATTGAGGTAGTCCCTTTTCAGTTGCTCCACCGAAATGCCGAGAGCGGCGGCCATCGGAGCCAGCGGCTGGTTACGAAGTGTCCGGCCGGTCTGCGTCACCGCGTCGGTAAGATGATCCGCCTTGTACAATTCGCGCGACAGCATGTTATGACAGTTGGTGCAGTATAAGCCCTTGTCGTTTCCCTTGGTATTCATCACCTCGGAAAGCATCGCATTACCAACGGCGTTGAGATAACTCGGTGTCTCGGCCCCATCACGGTTCCGATTGGCATTTCCGTGCACGTCGCGGCGGGTAAAACAACCTTTGGCGTCGCGAATGTCTCCGGAGGCGAACTGATTTTTCCCGTCCGCCGTCAGCGGGAAATCGTTCAGGGTACGGTCGCTGCGGTGCGCCGGATGGCAGCCCTGGCAACCGCCGGCGAAACCCAGGCTGTCGGGGAGCGGATTGTGGCGCTGATGGCTCTTGTGAATCGCTTCGGTCAGGGGCGAGATCAGGCGTTCGGGGTCAGGCAGCCGGGAATGTTTCGGCTGGACATCCTCTTTCTCCATGGCGCCCGCTTTCCTGGATGACAACCGGCCGATGATATTGTCCGCGTGGCAATCCTGGCACAGGACCGAATCCCGTCCGAGCCGCAGATACGTGCTCGAACTCGCGGGCCATTTGGCCAGGAAGTTCGTGCCGTGATGGTCGTCATGAATTTCCAGAATCGAAATCGCCGCCGCCTTGATCTGCGCGTAATACTCGCCGGTGCCGCGCATCTCCTTCCAGAAATCGTGCTCTGTCTTGTACTTGGAATATTTGTTGCCGTTGGCGCGTTCGTTCGAATGACAGCGCGTGCAGCTGGGCACGTCGATGGGATTCACGCCGAAAAACCGCACCACCTGACCCGAGGAGTCGATCACGGGCTCGCGCGTCTTGGCGTCCACCAGCGTCACCACGGATTTCTGGAACGGCTGAAACATGGTCTCGTCCAGCGTCGTCAGCGCCGTGAATTGATCGTTGAATGGCGTGAGCGGAAGCCCGAGCGCCTCCCATATCCCGGGACCCGTGAGAGTGATCGGAACGTTTTCCATGACGGGTGAATCGGCGAACACCACGGTCCCGGTCGGACCGGAATAACGCAGAAATCCCTTCCCCACATTCTGCCCCGTCGGGCCCTGATTGATCTTGATCGGGGTATCGATGCCGACATGAAGTTTTTTGGCGTTGGCGCTGGTGTGCTCCGGATTGGATCCCTCGAGATCCCTGTAAATATAAAGACTGCTGAATTCCTGGTCAGGCAGGGACTTGCCCCGGTATGCCACTCCCCAGTAGGCCAGCTTCTTGGACGCCGAATAGGTATTGGGTATGCCCTCCGGGTCCTCATGGGTGTAAGCCAACCGGTAGCGTTTCTCGCCGTCCACCAGCACCTCGGGGTCGTGGGGGTCGGAGCCGAGCAGCAGCGGTTTCCCGCCTTGGCTCTCGGTTTTCACGACCTGGGCGAGAATCGAATTGAACGGAGGCAGGATACAACAGTAGGAGAAATCAAAACCGGTACAGTGCATCCCCAGTTCGTAGTTGATAAGGATGACGTAGTCCCGGGGAGGTGGCGTGTCGCGGCGAAACCAATCCATCAAGCCTGCCTGGATCACGCCGGCAAAAGTCAGCAAGAACAATGCAAACGATCCGCAGCAAATCAGACGGCGATTCATGGTTCACCATTATCCTCCCGTCCCGAGGATATTACACTTACTGGCTAACCTGATTTACGCCGCTCTTTCCGGGAAGTTTTTGCGCAGTCAACGGGGTCGATTCTGATTTCTTCTGGTTGGCCCTGATTTTTTCTTCCTCCTGCCGGACGATTTGCTGAAACCTGTCCGTGTAGACTTCCACCGGAAAGACGTTCTTTGTCCTCAGGTCGGCCACGTACCGGTCGCGCCGGTCGCGCCAAAGCATGTTCTTGGTCGTCTTCCACGTGTCCTTGTCATCGATGTTTTGAAGCCGGGGTTCCCGGACCCCCATGACCTTGACCAGATGCCAGCCCACCGGGGATTCAACCGGACCCCCCAGTTCATCCGGCTTCAGGGAGAAGGTCAGACGATCGAGTTCGGGAAATCCGCTACCCTTGGCGACCCAGCCGAATTCGCCCAAGGTCAGCTTCGCGTTCGGGTCGATGGAATACTTCGAAACGGCCTCAAAAATCGTGATCTTGCCGGATTGGATCTGCTTCTTGACGTCCTCCGCTTCCGCCCTAGTCTTCAAAACTACCATCTGGATTTTTCTGGATTCCGGAACCTGGATTTTTGCCTTGTTATTCTCGAAATACTCCCGGACTTCCGCGTCGGTCGGCTCCATTTCCGGCAGAAGTTTCGCTTTGTACACGATGATCAAATGGACTTTCTTGAATTCACCTACCTGGCCAAGATAAGTTGGGTCGCGATCCAGGTGGGCGGCCTTGGCCTTGTTCACGGCGACGCGCAGGTCGATGAGTTCGTTCAGGACATCGCGCCTGACAGCTTCAGAGCCGCTATTTTTGAGATTCGTCAGCGACGACTTGAGTTCGTCCCAGGTGATTTTTTCCTGATCGACTCGGGCCACAACGTCGGTGCCGGCGCGCGATGCGTCTCCCTTCGGATCCAGTTTCGTGGCATCGATGACGATGTGCACGCCTTCGCGCAGGCGCTTTTGCATATCCCCTTGCCTGACCTTGAACCGCTCTTCCCGGAGCCGGGCCTCGATAGACTTCCGCACGTCCGGTGTGAAGGGCGTGCCCTTGGCGATGTTGTTCTTGTAGAAATTCCGGACCTCGTCGTCGGTCACCGTAATGTCCTTGTCCAGATTTCGCCGATACAGAGAACCCAGCATGGCTCCTGAAAAGTTTTCCACGTCACGCCGGTAGACCGGGTCATTCTGTACGCCCTTCTTCAAGGCATCCAGGTACAACAGATTGGCGCCGATCACCTTGTCCAGCACCAGCAGCCGTGTCTCGTTTCTGGCTTGTGTCCCCGGGGAGGGAATCGGCATGCCGACCATATCCGAACTGTTGATCATGATGTCGATCTGGCTGAAGGTGATGGCCTGGTCGCCGACTTTGGCGATGACGTCCTTGGGCTTGGCAACAGCACTCGCGCCGAGCGGGAAGGCAACGCCCAGGAAAAAACCGGCGATCAACATCGTGGAAATGGAATTTTTTATTTTCATAGTAGTAATTGACATAAGAATATTCCGTTGTAGATGTGGGACGTCAGTGTCGGGTTTCAATACTCCGTCATTCGGATGTTCCCGAAGGCGGATACAGTCCGCGTCCGTCATTGGACCACAAAAGAATGGAGGAGAATATGCTCTCCTCCATTCGTTCCAGCCTCCGCCTGGTTCCAGAATCCCGAAGCTTACCAGCCGCAGGTCGAACCCAGCCTGGTCATCGACACATATTCCCAGACCTTTTCAGCCACACGGCCTTCGGTGATGTGCTGTTTCCATTGCGTGTTGCTGCACGCGAGCTGGTTCTTCTTGTTGGTCCGGTCCTTATGACATTCCGTACAGAAGCCATTCCTGCTCATCGGATCGCCGAAGGCGGGATCACCCGAGACATGGCCGAGCAGGCTGACCTCCACCTGGTCCATGATATTCCGTGAAGAACGGCCCATCATGGTGTGCTCCAGCCAATCATCATTAGTCGCGGAAACCTTGGTCGCATTACTCGTGTTGTTCTTGTGGCAGTTTAGGCAGTAATCCTTGGTCGGATCGGCTTCGTTCGTGAAGGTATGCGCCCACCCGACCGCCTTATCGAAGTTAGTGGCGATCTTCGTTCCCTCGTAGGTCAGCTTGTTGATGATATTGGGCACGCCATATTTATTCGCCACATGACAGGCACCGCACTTCAACGGCCCATGCTTGCCGTCCGGGTTCATGCTGGCCGCCTGCGCATAGGTGGTGGTGTCGATGTTCGGAGTGACCGGATAGAGCCCGTGCGTCGACTCGTGACAACCCTGGCAGGTGATGTCGCGATGGCCGCGAGAATAGCGGAACAGCGAGGCTTTGCGTGGATAGTTGAACGGCGGGAAGGCGTTGATGTTGCCGCTCTGCTCCGTGTACGGCGCCTTGTGGCAATCCGCGCAGTGCGGCTCGCCGGGTGCCAGCCAGTGATCGCGGGCATCGTCCGCCGCCTGGAACGGAACAGGTACCGCGGTACTGCCGTTGCCTTCCGCATTCAATACGGCCTGTGCCGCCGCGACGCAGTCGGGCGTGGTGCAGAAGTCGAGAATCCGCACGCTCGGGTCGCCATCTCCGTCGGTTGTGACCTTCGGCGAACCGCCGGCAAGAATCTCGATCGTGGCAACGTTGGCATCCGGATAATCCACCGCGTCATTCCACGAGGCATAGGTATCGTCATTGCTGTGCTTGGGATCGAGCCAGGCGATGGCTTGCGATTCCGAGACACCCACCGCCGAGGCGATGGCGGCCAGCGTCGGGAGTGCGCGGATATTCACCGCGGGCGTCGTCCCATCGGCCTGCTTTCCGGGCACGCCCCGGATCAGGTCAACCATGTTTTCGTTCCGCCAGATCTCCTGACTTAACTGGGAGTGGCAGTTGGTGCACCAGATGCCCTTGTCCTGGCCCGTGTCATTGGCGACGTTGGTTTTCAGCCACTGGCCGATGGCGTTCAAGTGGCTGTTTCCATCCAGATCCGCGCCCCGGCCCGGGTTGGAGTGCACGTCCCGACCCACGAAGCAGCCTCCCGCAGCATCGCGGTTGTCTGCATTCGCAAAGTTGTTCAGACCGAGCGAGGTGATCGGATAATTGCTGAGATCGCCATCAGAACGGTGAGCCGGATGGCAACCCTGGCAAGCGCCGTTGCGGCCTTTCGAGTCATCGAACGGGATGTCTTTGTGATTGTTATGAAGGGCCTCGGTCAGCGGTGGGATCAGGTTCCCCCGGCTGCTCGCCGACTTGACCACGGCGATCACGTTATCCGCGTGGCACCTCTGGCACAGCACGCTTTCATGCCCGAGTCGGGTGAGCTGCGGTGGATTCCCGCCCGTCTGCGGATAGTTCAAGGTGAAATCCGTGCGGTGCTCGTTATCGTGGATCGACAGGATGCTAATCGCGGCTGCCTTCAGCCGCGAATACCAGTCGGAGTCACCAGCCGCGGTATCGATGTTGTAATACGCGTTCCAGAAATCGAGCTCGAGCTGCACCTTCGCCGCCGTGTAGGGACGATAGACATCGGTTGCGCTGATGTTCGCATTGCTGCTGTTGTTGACCGTGGCGGGCAGCGAATGGCAACGCTCGCAGTTGGGAATATCGATCGGCGCATCGCCCATGCCGATGACCGGCTTGCCATTCTGCAGCACCGCCGTTCCGATCCCGCCCGGTTGACTTGGGTCGTAGTTATGCAGCGCAGCCTTCATCTGAACATAGGGCCGGATGGTCTCCTCAGTGACCTTTCCCGGGTCGCCGAAGAAATTGATCGTATCCTCGAATGGATCGAGCGGCAGGCCCAGGGCTTCCCAGATCCTTGGCGAGGTCAGCATAATGGGCAGATTTTCCAGCACCTTCATCTGGGTGAAGACCACAGTGCCTGAGTCGCCGGAGAAGGTCAGGACATTCTGCAGACCGGGTGTCGATCCAGGTCCCATGGGGTGAAAAGCCGGACCGCTGTTCTGCGGCAGAACCGTCGCAAAAGGAGTCGACGCGTTCTGATTGCGCAAACCCAGGCGGATCTTGTCCTTCTCGGCGCTGGTGTTGTTGGGATTGCTTCCTTCCAGGTTAGCGTAGATGTACAGGTGGTTTAGCCACGCGTTGGCGTAGTTATCCTCGGGGTCACTGTAATCGCCATCACCCAGCAAGACATTAGCCTTGGGTGTTGAAGCCTGATGCGCATTAGGATTATTACTATTTAGGTCGCACACGCCATCGCCGCTACCAGTGCTGCTGTCGCAGTTGGCATTTATAGTACATGTCTTACCTATACTGCTCGCAGGCGCAGTGCAGTTGTGGGGTTGAACTGCCGCAACCGTTGAACCGTAGTTGCCATAAATCAGCTTATTGTTGCCGTCGGTCGCGGCGGCATCGAATTGGGTGTTCCACATCAACAGGGAGTTACCCTCTACCTGGCTGATGAGCGTGCTGGTCTGCGGCGCGCCGCGTCCGTCGTTACGGGGCTGGGCGTCGTGCCAGTACCTTAATACGTACTTCTTGAACTGGCCCTGGGCATTCAACTCGGGATCCCGCAGCACCGTGGGACGTCCGAGAAAGTCGAGTCCCGCTCTCGGATCGGCCTCGAGCAGCATGGGAAAGCCGCCATCCTGTTTCTGAGTCTTGACCACCTGGGCCAGGATCGAATTGTACGGTGGCAGCACGCAACAATAGGAGAACTCGAACCCGGTGCAGTGCATGCCCAGTTCGTAGTTCATCATAATATTAAAAGTGTTTTTGGGCAGCGTCGGCCCGCCAAAGGGAGAACTGCTGAGGAGCAAAGTGTCGCTGGAAGAGACCGTATCAGCGACTGCCTCAGCGGCAAATCCGACGGTCGATGTAAACACGATACCGATTACTGCCGACAATAAGCGATTGCCGCATGCAGTCTTCAGATGCAGTTTCATTGACTCCTCCTTCTTGTTCATGCCCATGGTGGTGGTCATACTTTTCTGAAACCTTTAGCAATCTGCGTGCCAATTATTTTTTTGCGGAAAATGCCTTTTTATAGCGAATATCACAATGTGCATTGACGAATTTGTCACTAAGGCGTATGACAGGCATGTCATTCACATGACAAAAATGTCAGTAAAAATTTAATGCTGACAATCTATCGGAATTTGAAGCTTCCCGGCTTTAGCGCCGATAGCAAGAACGCTCAAGCGTGCCACAAACAAGCCGTGGCAGTTACAACCAACGGCGCACTGGAAGGAGGAGATCATGAAACGGAATACCGTGATTGAGTCGCTGATCAACGCCCAGGAATCACCTGCCGTGGTCATCGACAAGCATTACCGGATCATCGCCGCCAATCGCGCCTACTGCACGTCTTACGGCGTGGATTCTGACACCGTCATCGGACATTGTTGTCACGAAATATCCCACCATTCGCCCGTTCCCTGTCACCAGAACGGAGAAGATTGTCCGCATAAGACGGTGTTGGCCACCAGCAATCCGTTCGAGGTCACGCACACCCATTATGATTACGCCAACCGGCCCGACCGCGTGCGCATCAAGGCCTATCCCATCGATACCGCGAACGGCGACCGGTTTGTCCTTGAAACTATTCATCGCCTGGCACCCTCCGTAAACCTCGAGTGCGAGGATGCGCGCATGGTCGGACACTCTCCCGTGTTCCTGCAAAGCCTGGAGACCATGAGGCTGGTTGCCAAGTCCTACATCCCCGTGCTGCTTTACGGAGAAACCGGCGTGGGCAAGGAAATGGCCGCGCAGTTCATCCATGAGCAATCAGGGCGCCATTCAAAACCCTATGTCGAACTGAATTGCGCGGCAATCCCGGAAGCGCTTTTCGAGAGCGAGTTGTTTGGCCATGAGCGCGGCGCCTTCACCGGATGCGTGGGTCTCAAGCGGGGACTGCTCGAGACGGCGGACAAGGGCACGTTGTTCCTGGATGAGATCGGCGAGCTGCCATTATCCATGCAGGTCAAGCTGCTGCACGTGCTGGATTCAGGCGAGTTCCGCCGCCTGGGCGACACCGTCACGATCAAGGTCGACGTGCGCATCATCACCGCCACCAACCAGAACCTGATCGCCATGGTGGCTAACGGGAGTTTCCGCGAGGATCTCTATTTCCGCATTGCCGGCATCAAGATTGATATTCCGCCGCTGCGCGAGCGGCGGATGGACATACCCGTATTGGTAGAAGCGCTGATCAAGCGCATATGCCGCCGGGACAAGTCGGAACGTTGCCATCTCACCAAAACAGCCATGGAACGCCTCATAGGCTATGACTTCCCGGGAAACGTGCGCGAGTTGTTGAACATCCTCGACCAGGCCCGCGCATTAAGCCCGGACGGAATTATTACGCCCGAACATATTCATCTTGGCGAGAATCATCGTTCGCCGCTCGCCGGCAAAGCCCTGTCAACCCATCCCGCCCCGGCGGCACGAACAGCGGCCGCCGCGGAAACGAATGCGCCCCGATCGCTGGCGGACGCCGAAGCCCGCCATATCGCCACGCTGCTGGAACGTCACGATCACAACCGGCACACCGTCGCGGAGGCACTGGGCATCAGCGAGCGCACGCTTTATCGCAAGATCAAACGCTATAAGCTAAATTCCCACGCGGCGGTGGCGGAATAATCTCAGGTTTGCAACCCGGTCCACCGCAGTTTGGCACGGCCTCATCAACCCCTGCCGGAACCTCGGTGACGACTTCTCACGCTACGGGATTCTCAAGCGTGCCGATGGGATCGATGCTGATCGCGACCACGTCACCCTGCTTCAGAAACCGGGGCGGCTTGAAGCCCATGCCGACACCGGCGGGCGTGCCGGTGGCAATGACGTCGCCCGGTGCGAGTGTCATGGTGCGCGCGAGTGTTTCTATTAGCGTCGGAATATCAAATATCAACTCCGAGACCGGCGCGTCCTGGCGCAGCTCGCCGTTAACCCGCGTCTGCACGCGGAGTGTTCCCACGTCCGCTATCTCGTCGGCGGTCGCAATCGCCGGGCCCATGGGACAGAAACCGTCCAGGCTCTTGCCGAGAAACCACTGCTGGTGACGGCGCTGCAAGGCGCGCGAGGTGACGTCATTGACGATGGTGTAGCCGTACACATGACGCATCGCCTCCGCGCGCGCAATGCCGCGGCCGCCGGGGCCGATCACCACCGCCAGCTCGCCTTCGTAATCGGTGGTGTTCGTCGGATCGAGCCACGCCGGGATCGGCTCGCCCGAACCGATCACCGACGAAGTCGCCTTGGTGAAAAAAATCGGAAGTTCGGGAATGGCATCCAGGCCACCACCCTTCAGGCCCGCCGTCTGCAGTTCCTGTGCGTGTTCGCGATAATTCTTGCCAACGCAGAAGATATTGCGCGCCGGCATCGCGATCGGGGCCGTCAATCGTACTTGCGCGAGCGGGACGCGCCCCTCTCCGCTCGCCCCGGCGCGGCGCGCCTCGGCCAACCCCGGTTCGCCGAGGGCGATGAACGCCGCCATGTCTTGCGGCAGTCCCGGCGCCGCGCGCGCGAAATCAATCACCTCGCCGCGCGCACGAACGAGGATGCCGAGCCGGCGCTTTCCGTCTTGTGTGAAGCTGACAAGCAACATGATGGCTGAGGTCGGAATTCAGAAGACTTGAAGAATACACCCCGACGCCCGATAAATCATGAAGGGACCATACGATCATCTTGCCGGTCGACCGGAAAGCGCCTCGTTTGATGCGCCTTGCTTCATGGGCAACGATCATTCCCGGTCATGGCTACTGCTCGAAACCCCGCACATCCTGCAACAGCACACCGAGGCCGATATATTCCTTGCTGCTGGCCGGTGCGAATTCTTTCATCTTGAAACGTTCGAACAGGGCGCTGGCGGCAACCTTGCCCTCGTCCGAGAGCAGCGCATTGACGATCTTTTTCTGCATCTCCGGCGACACGCGAGGACCGGCGCTCAGTGCCTGATTGGGTAGCGGTTCGCTCTGGTAAACCACGCGTGTCGCGTGCGCCTCCTTGTCCAACTCGGCCGCCAGTTTCGTCTGCAGTATCGCGGCGACGCATTTCCCCGACACCATGTCTTTGTATGCGGCGGCAAATCCCTGAGTATTGATGATCATGGGCTGACGCGCGGGGTTCTTGAACTCGTAAAGCACCGTGAGCGTCGCCAGATTCGGCGGCGCGTGCGCGCAGATGGTGCGCCCGGCGAGTTGCTGGATGGAATTGAACCGGGTG
>DATICK010000033.1:0-2919 GCA_035456865.1 Sulfuricaulis sp. | reverse complement strand
TCCCTGTCACGTCAACGGGACATGTGTTTTAAGCCGGCAGACCCCGGAAGCAGGGGAATAAGTGGCGCGATTCGTGCGTCGCCCAGTTTACGGCTGGCGGGCGGATTACGTATAATACGGCATGCGAATAGTTCAGGAAGGTCTCACCTTTGACGATGTCCTGCTGCTTCCTGCGCATTCGACCGTCCTGCCCAAGGACGTGGACCTGAAAACCTCCCTGACGCGCACTATCAGCCTCAATATCCCGCTGCTGTCGGCCGCCATGGACACAGTCACGGAGGCGCGCGCCGCCATCTGCCTGGCCCAGGAAGGGGGTCTCGGCATTATCCATAAGAACATCACGCCGGAGCGCCAGGCGGACGAAGTCCGCCGCGTCAAGAAGTTCGAAGCCGGCATCATCAGCAACCCGATCACCGTGACGCCCGATACCACCATCCGCAAGGTGCTGGAACTCACGCGCGCGCAGCATATCTCCGGTGTGCCGGTGACTCAGGGCGACAAACTTCTGGGCATCGTCACCAGCCGCGACCTGCGGTTCGAGACCCGCTACGAGGAGCCGGTGTCGCGCATCATGACGCCGCAGGAAAAACTGGTGACGGTCAAGGAAGGCGCCTCGCGCGACGAAATACTCAAACTGCTGCACCAGCACCGGATTGAAAAAATCCTCGTCGTCGACGACAAATTCGGTTTGAAAGGTCTAATTACCGTCAAAGATATCCAGAAGTCGACTGAATACCCGCGCTCTGCCAAGGATCGCAAAGGCCGTCTGCTCGCCGGCGCCGCGGTAGGTGTGGGCCAGGGCACAGAAGAGCGTGTCGAGCGCCTGGTCGAGGCCGAGGTGGACGTGATCATCGTGGACACGGCGCACGGCCATTCCCAGGGCGTGCTCGATCGCGTGCGTTGGATCAAGAAGCATTATCCCGACATGCAGGTGATTGGCGGCAACATCGCCACGGGCGAGGCCGCGAAATCACTGCGCGATGCCGGGGCCGACGGCGTGAAAGTCGGCATCGGTCCCGGCTCCATCTGCACCACGCGCATGGTGGCCGGGGTCGGCGTACCGCAGCTCACCGCGATCGCCAACGTTGCGGAAGCGCTGAAAGGTTCGAACATTCCGGTGATCGCCGATGGCGGCATCCGTTACTCCGGCGATATCGCCAAGGCCCTGGCCGCCGGCGCGCACACGATCATGATCGGCAGCCTGCTGGCCGGCACCGACGAAGCGCCCGGACAGGTGGAAATCTACCAGGGCCGTTCGTATAAATCCTATCGCGGCATGGGATCGCTCGGCGCGATGGGCGAAGGCTCGAGCGACCGTTATTTCCAGGAAGGCACCAAGGGCGACAAACTGGTGCCGGAAGGCGTCGAAGGCCGCGTGCCCTACAAGGGGCCGATGATCAACATCATTCATCAGCTCATGGGTGGACTGCGTTCCAGCATGGGCTATACCGGCAGCGTCAATATCGAAGCGATGCGCACCAAGACGCAGTTCGTGCGCATCACCAACGCCGGCATCCGCGAGTCGCACGTACACGACGTGATGGTGACCAAGGAAGCACCCAACTATCAACGTGAATGATTTTTAAACCGCCAAGACGCCAAGATCGCCAGGTTTTTTTCTATGTTGCGGCCCGGGGTGCAACCTAACTCGTTGCCCCCGTTCGGCGGCGCGAATGTTCACCGAACATTCGCGAAAACTCCGCCTCACCCTTGGCGCCTTGGCGGTTCAAGAAAATTCAAATCATGACCGATCCACATTCGCAGAAGATCCTGATTCTCGATTTCGGCGCCCAATACACGCAGCTGATTGCGCGTCGCGTGCGCGAGGCCGGGGTGTATTGCGAGCTGTATTCGTATGACACGCCGGTCGAGGAAATCCGGAAATTCGCCCCGCGCGGCATCATTCTTTCCGGCGGCCCGGAATCGGTGACGCTGGACCAGACGCCGCGGGCGCCGCAGGAAATCTTCGACATGAAGATTCCCGTCCTTGGCATCTGCTACGGCCAGCAGACCATGGCGGCGCAGCTCGGTGGCACGGTCGAGGCCGGCGAAAAGCGCGAGTTCGGTTACGCGCGCGTGCGCATGCACGGGCACTCCAAGTTGTTCCGCGACATCCGCGACGAGCGCATGGACGATGGCAGCGAGTGGCTGCACGTATGGATGAGCCACGGTGACAAGGTCACGCGCCTGCCGCCGGGATTCCGCATGATCGCAGAAACCGCTTCGGCACCGCTCGCCGGCATCGCCGACGAGTCGCGCGGTTTCTATGGCGTGCAGTTTCATCCGGAGGTGACGCACACGACGCAAGGCAGCGGGATACTGCAGCGCTTCGTGCACGAGATCTGCGGCTGCCAGTCACTCTGGACGCCGGGCAACATCATCGAGAGCATGGTCCAGTCGGTGCGCACCCAGGTCGGGAAGGATGAGGTGATCCTGGGATTGTCCGGCGGCGTGGATTCCTCGGTGGTCGCGGCGCTGTTGCACCGCGCCATCGGCAAGCAGCTCACCTGCATCTTCGTCGACAACGGCCTGCTGCGCCTGAATGAGGGCGACCAGGTGATGGAGACTTTCGCCCGGCACATGGGCGTGAAGGTCATCCGGGTGGACGCCGAGAACCGGTTTCTTTCCGCGCTCAAGGGCGTGGCCGATCCGGAAAAGAAACGCAAGATCATCGGCGGCATCTTCATCGATGTCTTCGAGGAGGAGGCGGCCAAGATCAAGAACGCCCGGTGGCTGGCGCAGGGCACGATTTACCCGGACGTGATCGAATCCGCCGCTGCCAAGACCAAGAAGGCGCACGTGATCAAGTCGCATCACAACGTCGGCGGGCTGCCGGATACCATGAACATCAAGCTGCTCGAGCCGCTGCGCGAGCTGTTCAAGGACGAAGTGCGCCGCATCGGCGAGGAACTGGGTCTG
>DATICK010000032.1:0-2595 GCA_035456865.1 Sulfuricaulis sp. | reverse complement strand
ATGATATCACTTGATGAAGAAATGCTCTCGATAGTACTTAAGTTCCTCAATGGACTCGCGAATGTCATCGAGCGCCTTGTGGGTGTTCTTCTTCACCAGTCCACTGCACAGGCCCGGCTTCCAGCGTTTCACGAGCTCCTTGATGGAGCTCACGTCCAGATTCCGGTAATGAAACCACGCTTCCAGTTGCGGCATGGTGCGCGCCAGAAAGCGCCGGTCCTGGCAGATGCTGTTGCCGCACATCGGGGATTTATTTTTCGGAACGTGCATCTGGAGGAATTCGAGCGTGAGGCGCTCGACCTCGGTCTCGGAATACGTCGACTGCTTGACCCGTTCGATCAGACCCGTTCCTGCGTGGGTGCGCTGATTCCAATCGTCCATGCCCGCGAGCATGGCATCGGACTGATGCACCGCAAATACCGGGCCTTCCGCAACGATGTTCAGTTCGCTGTCGGTGATGATGGTGGCGACCTCGATAATCCGGTCGGTTTCCGGATTTAACCCTGTCATTTCCAGGTCAATCCAGATCAGGGCATTGCTGCTCTGCGCCCCGTTGGGTGTTTGTGCCATGTACGCTCTCCGGATTTAAATGCGGGCCGCTCGAGTCGGGAAAATCCCACCTCCCTTGGGGGAACGGGGAATTATTCGGGCCACCTACTGTCTCTCGTGTGAGGATGATAACATCTAAGGAAGCCCTGCCGCGCTCGTCTTGTTATTATATAACCTATGAATACCTTCACGATCATTTTTCTGTCCCTGCTTGGCCTGTCGCTGCTCACTGAGCTCTGGCTCGCCAATCGCCATATTCGCCATGTAACCGCGAATCGCGATGCCGTGCCTGACGCCTTCAGCAACAAGATTTCGCTCGGGGATCACCAGAAGGCCGCCGACTACACCATCGCGCATACCCGCTTTGGACGCATCGAGGACAGCTATGGCACGCTGCTGCTCGCCCTGTGGACCGTGGGCGGAGGTCTCGAGTGGCTCGACCGGCTGGTCCGCGATTTAGGCTGGGGTGAACTGAGCACCGGCACTGTTTTCATTCTCGGCGGGTTCATCCTCATGGGCTTGCTCGGGCTGCCGATGTCCGTGTATCAAACCTTCGTGATCGAGAACCGCTTCGGCTTCAACAAAACCAGTCCGGGCCTATTCGTGACCGACATGGTCAAGAAGACTCTGTTGCTCGGTATCCTCGGCGCACCACTGGCAATTGCCGCGCTGTGGCTGATGCAGGAGACCGGCGCGCTGTGGTGGGTGTACGTCTGGCTGCTGTGGGGCGGTTTCACGTTGCTGCTGGTCTGGGCCTATCCCGCGCTGATCGCGCCGATCTTCAACAAATTCACCCCGCTCAAGGAAGGTTCCGTGCGTCAGCGCATTCAGTCGCTGCTGGAACGCACCGGATTCCGTTCGCGCGGCATATTCGTGATGGATGGCTCGCGCCGAAGCGCCCACGGCAACGCCTACTTTACCGGCTTCGGCAAGACCAAGCGCATCGTGTTCTTCGACACGCTGCTCGAGCATCTGGGCGAGAAAGAAATAGAGGCAGTGCTGGCGCACGAACTCGGGCACTTCAAGCGCCGGCACGTCATGAAGCGCATGTTCCTGACCTTCACCTTCAGCCTGGTCGGACTCGCGATTCTTGGATGGCTGATCGCGCAGCCGTGGTTCTACACCGGTTTGGGCATGTCGCAGCCCTCGACGCATGCGGCACTGATGCTGTTCATGCTGATCGGGCCGGTGTTCACCTTCTTCCTGCAGCCACTGCTCGCCTGGGGCTCGCGCCGTTACGAATACGAGGCCGACAGCTTCGCCGCCGAACAAACCGATGCCAGTGAACTGGTCAGTGCTCTGGTCAAGCTTTACCGGGAAAATGCCAGCACCCTCACTCCCGACCCGCTACACTCGGCCTTTTACGACTCACACCCGCCCGCCGCGCTGCGCATCGCGCATCTGGCGGGCAAAACCTGACGCTGCACGCAAGGAGGAACCATGCTCAAGTCATTCGTTTTATTTCCGATTGTCGCCGTCCTTTCCATTTCCACCCAGGCCGCGACCTTGCCGGGCGACGCCGCCAATGGCAAAAAACTGCATGACGCCAGTTGCACCTCGTGTCACAACGACGGTGTTTACAAGCGCCAGGACCGCAAGATCAAGAGCCTCGCGGGATTAACGGAGCAGATCCACAATTGCGAGCACATGACCGATATCACGCTGGGAAAGAACCAGGTGAACGATCTGGTGAAATACCTGAACGAAACCTACTACAAGTTCAAATAACCGGGGCGCGTCATGACCGACCTCACGCGCAAGTCCTGCAAGCCCTGCGCCCCCGGCACACCGCCGCTGTCGCCTGATCAGGCCAGGGCGCTACTGGCGCAGACACCGGGCTGGTCGCTGAACGACGCCACGACCGAACTCAGTCGCGGCTTCAAGTTCAAGAATTACTACGAGACCATGGCGTTCGTGAATGCGCTGGCGTGGATCGCGCACCGCGAGGACCACCATCCGGACATCGAGGTCGGCTACAACCGCTGTCACGTGCGTTTCAGCACGCACAGCATCAAGGGGCTGTCGGAAAACGACTTCATCGGCGCC
>DATICK010000031.1:0-16578 GCA_035456865.1 Sulfuricaulis sp. | reverse complement strand
CTCAATGTCATCGTCAGTCGACTTGCTGGTATCCGTTTCTTCGAGATCTTCTTCGTCTTCCTCGTCGGATTCAAGCCGTTCCAGGTCCAGGCCATACCAGTCATCCAGATCAATCTCTTCGGTTGTACTGTCACCGTACTGTATCTCGATCGATCCATCGTTCTCATCGAAAGCAATCACTTCAAACGACCGGCCATCCTCGTCCTCGTAAAAGGCGCCTACCACCGGCTCTTCATACATAGGCATCTTCCACCTCCCGCAAAAATATTGCCCATCTGTAATTAATAAATAAATGTAACCCTGCTGCACTCGTTATGCCATTCATAATCGATATATATAGACGGCATTTGGCAGTCTGCCAGCTCCAGGTCCGCCCTTTTCTCGCCGCCCGTTCCGCACTATGCTGTGCCATCGAATGGCCTTCGCCGGGCGCAGCACATCAAGAACTCCAGGGGGAATTATATGATGGCAAGACGAACGAAGCGTAGCGCAGTAAGGCTTCATTTATGACAACAGAATGCCTGTTCTGCAAAATGGTGTCGGGGCAGATCAAGCCCAATACGGTGTACGAAGACGACGACGTACTGGCGTTCAAGGACATTAACCCCCAGGCCCCGGTTCATGTGCTGGTGATACCCAAAAAACACACCGCCACCCTGAATGATCTGAAGCCCGCAGATGCCGGTCTCGTCGGAAAATTATTGCTGACCGCGGCACGGATCGCCAGAGACTCCGGAATCGCCGACTCGGGTTACCGCGCCGTCCTGAACTGTAATGCCGATGCCGGCCAATCGGTGTTTCATGTGCATCTGCATTTGCTCGGTGGACGTGTTATGCACTGGCCGCCGGGCTAACCCCCTGGAATAAAAAAGGCGTGAGGGATCCGCCCTCACGCCTGGTGCATAGCTCTTTATGCTCAGAATGGAATGTCGTCGTCAAATTCCCCAGCCACGGCGGGAGTGGTCTTCTTGGCTCCCGTGCTGCCGGTGTTATCCGCCGGCTGGTCCTGATTAAAGTTGTCGTTGCTCGGGGCACCGGCGCCGCCACGCGAGCCCAGCATCTGCATGTCGTTGGCGACAATTTCGGTGGTATAGCGGTCGTGCCCGTCCTTGTCCGTCCACTTGCGCGTCTGCAGACGACCTTCGACATAGATCTGCGCGCCCTTCTTCAAATATTCACCGGCGATTTCTGCCAGACGCCCGAAAAACACGACGCGATGCCATTCGGTTTTTTCCTGCTTCTCGCCGCTGGTCTTGTCCTTCCATGATTCCGACGTAGCCAGCGTGACATTTGCCACCGCCTGGCCGTTGGGGGAATAACGAACTTCGGGGTCCCGGCCCAGATTACCTACCAGAATTGCCTTGTTTACACCGCGTGCCATACTCGATTCTCCAAAGGTTGATCACAGAGCCCTGTGCCTAAAAATAAAACCATTCTCCGTGAAGTTTAGGGTGCGCTCATCATAGCCAGATTCAAACGCCGCGACAATCCAGTTTAGGAATCAGCACTGGTTCATCATTTTATGCAGATATTCCAAGGCGGGAAGTGAAAATACCTGCACAAATAAATCTGATTGCCTTCAGGTAGAAGGCAGAAGTGCACGCAACGCCGGTTCGTCCAACCGGCGGCCGTCGACCTTGAGATAGGCCGTGTTCTCCTCGGCGATCACCTTGGCTTCGGTCACGCCGCGTACACCCACGAGCTTTTCTTCCAGATGGCGCGCCTCCGCCGCACTCAATTCGCGCACGGGGAATATCAGGTTTTTCACCGCCGGCAGCGGTTTCATGCGAAACGCCAGAACCAGCCAGACGCCGATAAGCCCGGCGCCGAACATAAACACGGCGGAAGCGCCAAAATAACTCGACAACAACCCGCCCATGGCGCCACCCACAAAAAAACCGAGAGATTGAAAGGTGTTGTACACACCGATGGCCGTTCCCTTGGACCCCGCGGGCGCGATTTTTGAAATGATCGAAGGCAGGCTGGCCTCGAGGATATTGAAGGCTACGAAATACATTGAAAGCACGATAAAAATACCCCAGAAATGCTGGATCGCCGAGATAAAGGCCAGTTGCGCCGCCAGCATGAGCGCCACGGAAGCGATGAAAACCTCTTTCAGCCTGGCCTTTTTTTCGCCATAAATGATCGGTGGGACCATGAACAGGAACGAGATGATCATCACCGGCAGATAAACCTGCCAGTGGTGATTGGCGTCGATGCCGCCGGTCTGTTTGAGTGCGAACGGCACCACCACGAACATCGACATCTGCACGGCATGCAGGGCAAAGATTCCAAAATTGAGGCGGGCCAGTTCGCGGTTACGCAACACATCGCGAAGCTTCGCCGGCGCCGCTTCGGCGTCGGAATGAAAGTGACTGTGACGCGGATCCGGGACCGCGGTCTTCACCACGACGATGGCCAGCAACGCCAGCACGCCGGTCATCGCGAAGATTCCTGGAATGTTGATCAAATGGTACAACGCCGGTCCCAGCACCAGCGACAGCGCGAAGGTCAGGCCGATGGTCATGCCGATCACGGCCATGGCCTTGGTGCGGTGCTCCTCGCGCGTGAGGTCCGCCAGCAGCGCGGTCACCGCGGCGGAAATGGCACCGGCGCCCTGGATGGCGCGTCCGAAAATCACCATATAAATGTCATGGGCGGAAGCGGCGACAAAGCTGCCAAGGGCAAACAACAGCAAACCGAAGTAGATGACGCGCTTGCGTCCGAAATGATCCGAGGCCATGCCGAACGGCAATTGCAGGATTGCCTGGGTGAGGCCATACATGCCAAGCGCGAGGCCGATCAGGGTATGGCTCTCCCCGCCGGGCAGATGCTCGGCATAGACGGCAAATACCGGCAGAATCAGGAACATGCCCAGCATCCGCAGGCCGTAGATACTGGCCAGCCCGATACTCGCCCGCAGTTCGAGGGGGGACATCCGTTCAGAAGGGAGCATTTTTCTTGGGTTTAGTTGGGAAAATTCCGTGATTTGCGTATATTAGCAGATTGGCCATTTGACCTGCAGCTCCGGGAAGATTCCCCGGCCAGGCCGTCACACCGAGTCGAGCAGCATGGAATCTATCCGCATCCGCGGCGCCCGTACGCATAATCTCAAGAATATCGACGTCGACCTGCCGCGCGACAAGCTCATCGTCATCACCGGGCTTTCCGGCTCCGGCAAGTCGTCGCTCGCCTTCGACACGCTTTATGCCGAGGGCCAGCGCCGCTACGTCGAGTCGCTGTCGGCGTACGCGCGCCAATTCCTCGCGCTCATGGAAAAGCCGGACGTGGACCTGATCGAGGGATTGAGCCCGGCAATTTCCATCGAGCAGAAGTCCACCTCGCACAACCCGCGCTCGACTGTCGGCACGGTCACGGAGATTTACGACTACCTGCGCCTGCTGTACGCGCGCGTGGGCGAGCCGCGTTGCCCGGAACACGGCGTGACGCTCTCCGCCCAGACGGTCAGCCAGATGGTGGATCACGTCATGCTGCTGCCCGAAGGCTCGAAGCTCATGCTGCTCGCACCGATGGTCGATGCACGCAAGGGCGAGCACGTGCACATCCTCGACCGGCTGCGCGCCCAGGGTTACATCCGCGCGCGCATTGACGGCACGGTGGTGTCGCTGGACGAGGCACCGGAACTCCAGAAGAACTTCAAGCACACCATCGAGGCGGTGGTGGACCGTGTCGTAGTGCAACGCGGACAGGAACAGCGCCTGGCGGAATCCTTCGAAACCGCGATCGGCCTGGGCGAGGGCCTGGTGCGCACCGTGGTATTGGACGATGAGGGCCGCAGCGCGCAGGAAATGGTTTTCTCCGCGCGCTATGCCTGTCCGCATTGCGGCTACAGCCTGTCCGAGCTCGAACCGCGGCTGTTCTCCTTCAACAACCCGGCCGGCGCCTGTCCAAACTGCGACGGGCTCGGCGTGCGCCAGTTCTTCGATCCGGAGCGCGTGGTCAGCGATCCCAGCCTGCCGCTGCCGGCCGGAGCCATACGCGGCTGGGACCGGCGCAACGCCTTTTATTTCCAGTTGCTGGAATCGCTGGCGAAACACTACAAGTTCGATCTCGACAGGCCATTCGAGGAGCTGCCGGAAAAAATACGTGATGTGATACTCCACGGAAGCGGCGAGGAGATCATCACCTTCACTTATCTCGGCGAGCGCGGCCAGCAATCGCGGCGCAAACACGCCTTCGAGGGTGTGATACCCAACATCGAACGGCGTTACCGCGAGACCGAATCCAGTTCCGTCCGCGAGGAAATGGCGAAGTATCTCAGCCACCAGCCGTGCGAAACCTGCGGCGGATCGCGCCTCAAACTCGAGGCACGGCATGTGTACATCGAGAACCGGCCGCTGCACGACATCACCCAGCTGCCAATCCGCGCGGCGCTGGATTTCTTCCGCACCCTGCGCCTGGAAGGCAGCCGTGGCGAGATTGCCGCCAAGATCGTCAAGGAGGTCGCCAACCGGCTCGGTTTTCTGGTCAGCGTCGGGCTGGATTACCTGACACTCGCGCGCGCGGCGGAAACACTGTCCGGCGGGGAGGCGCAGCGTATCCGTCTCGCCTCGCAAATCGGCGCCGGCCTGGTCGGCGTCATGTATGTGCTCGATGAGCCTTCTATCGGCCTGCACCAGCGCGACAACGCGCGCCTGCTCGACACCCTGCGGCACTTGCGCGACCTGGGCAATACCGTCATCGTGGTGGAACACGATGAAGAGGCCATCCGCGCAGCGGACTTTGTGCTGGACATCGGCCCCGGCGCGGGTGTGCACGGCGGCGAGATTGTAGCCCAGGGCACGCCCGAGGATATCGTGCGCCACCCGCGTTCGATCACCGGGGCCTATTTGCGTGGCGAAAAGGAAATCGCCATCCCGTCCGGGCGGACACGCAACGATCCCGCGCGCCAGATCGTGATACGCGGCGCCACCGGCAATAATCTGAAAGACGTGGAGGTATCGATACCGGTGGGGCTTTTCACCTGCGTGACCGGCGTCTCCGGTTCCGGAAAATCCACGCTCATCAACGACACCCTTTATGCCTCAGTCGCCAAGCATCTCTATGGGGCCGCGCTCGAACCGGCGCCCTGCCGCGACATCGAGGGACTCGACCAGTTCGACAAGATCGTGGACATCGACCAGGCACCGATCGGGCGCACGCCGCGTTCCAACCCGGCGACCTATACCGGACTGTTCACGCCGATCCGCGAACTCTTCGCCGCCACGCCGATGGCGCGCGAACGCGGCTATGGACCGGGCCGCTTCTCATTCAACGTGCGCGGCGGGCGTTGCGAAGCCTGCCAGGGTGACGGCCTGATCAAAGTGGAGATGCATTTCCTGCCGGATATCTACGTGCCATGCGATATTTGCCGCGGCAAGCGCTACAACCGCGAAACCCTCGACATCCGGTACAAGGACAAGAGCATCGACGAGGTGCTGGCCATGACCGTGGAAACGGCGGCGGGATTCTTCAGCGCCATCCCCGCGGTGAACCAGAAACTGCAGACGCTGTTGGACGTCGGCTTGTCTTACATCAAGTTGGGCCAGAGCGCGACCACGCTTTCCGGCGGCGAGGCGCAACGCATCAAGCTCGCACGCGAGCTGTCCAAGCGCGATACCGGGCGTACCTTATATATCCTGGACGAACCCACTACCGGGCTGCATTTTTACGACATCCAGCAACTACTCGTCGTGCTCATGCGTTTGCGCGACCACGGCAACACGGTGGTGGTTATCGAGCACAATCTCGACGTCATCAAAACTGCCGACTGGCTCATCGATCTCGGCCCCGAGGGCGGCGATGGCGGCGGCAAGGTTCTGGCCGCCGGCACGCCTGAGAACATGGCGCAGAACCCGGTTTCGCATACCGGGGAGTTTCTCAGACAGGTCCTGAAACGCGTCACACCGCCACGGCGCCTGACCGGGTAAATTCTCAGTTGTACATTTCTTTCGCCCGCGCGCGGATCGCATTCCATTCGCCTTCGGGCAGCTGCAACACCTGGTGCAAGGGTTTTGGGGTATCGATACCCAGGCCCTGCGCGTAGTCCACGCCCATCTCGCGGATACTGTTCAGGATCGGAGCGTTCTCCACCGATTCGGCAATGGTGGTCAGCCCCATGACATGCCCGATCTGGTTGATGGCCTCCACCATCGCGTGGTCGACGGGGTCTTCGACCATGCCCTCGATGAAATCGCCGGCGATCTTGAGATAATCCACCGACAGGCTCTTGAGATAACCGAACGAGGACAGGCCGGAGCCGAAATCATCGAGCGCGAAGTGGCAACCCATGCTCTTGAATCGCGCAATGAAATCGCGTGCCCGCGCCAGGTTGGCGATGGCCGCCGTTTCGGTGATTTCAAAGCAGATGTTCGCGGGACTGATGTGGTGCTGGGCGAATTGCTGCATGACGAACTCCAGAAATTTTTCATCGCCCAGGGACTGGCCGGACAGGTTGATGGCGAAGCGGGCTTTGCCGGGTTCGCCGCCACCTCCGCTCCTTGCCTGATATTCTTCCAGCATCGAGAACACGGTCTTGATCACCCAACGGTCGATCGACGGCATAAGATGATATCGCTCGGCGGCCGGGATGAATGCCGCGGGCAGCACCAGGTCCTCGTCCTGAACGCGCACCAGGATTTCGTAAAAACGCGCCGAGGGGGATGTTTCCTCACCCAGCGGGACGATCGCCTGGCAATACAGATCAAAGCTGTTGTTTTCGAGCCCTTGCCGCAGCCGGTGCACCCATTGCATCTCGCCGCGGCGCTGGGCCATAGCGCGATCGCCCGGCTGGTAGATATGGATGCGGTTGCGCCCGTGGTCCTTGGCCACGTAACAGGCGGAGTCGGCGGCGCTCATCACCTCCGTTATCCCGCCGCTGTCGCGCGAGATCGGCACGAGACCGATGGAAACGCCGATTTCAAACGTGCGGCTTTCCCACAAAAAACGGAAATCCTTGACCGACTGGCGCAGCAGTTCGGCGATTTGCTTGGCCTTGTCGACGGAGCAATCCTCGAGCACCACTCCGAACTCGTCCCCGCCCAGGCGCGCGAGCACGTCGCTGGAACGGATTTCCTTTTGCATGTGGTTCGCCAGCTGTTTCAGGAGCTCATCGCCCGCGATATGCCCGCAGGTATCATTGACGATCTTGAACTGATCGAGATCGAGATACAGCAGCGCGTGCTCGCGCTGCCCGGCCTGGGCGCTTTCGAGAACCTGGCTCAGGCGCGTCTCGAATTCGCGCCGGTTGAGCAGTCCCGTGAGTGGATCGTGGCTCGCCAGAAATGCCATCCGGCGCGCCATGCTCTGGATCTCGGTGACGTCGTGGAACACCACGACGGCGCCGAGAATGGTACCGTCGCGGTCACGTATCGGCGCCGCGGAGTCCTGGACTTCGATCTTCCCGCCCTCGTGGCTCATCAGCAGATGATGGCTGTCGTGGCGGATGACGCGGCCTTCCTGGAGGCAATAATGGATGGGGTACTCTTCGAGGCGCTTGGAATCCTCGTCAAAGATCTTGAACACTTCGGAAAGCGGTTTACCGCGCGCGGCGTCGCCTTTCCATTCCGTGAACTGCTCAGCCACCGGATTCATGTACACGATCCGGCCTTCGGCGTCGGTGGTGATAACACCATCGCCGATGGATTCGAGCGTGACCTGCGCGCGCACCTTTTCCAGAAACAGCGCGTCCTCCGACCGTTTTTTCTCCTTGTCACGCGCTTCTTGGAGCGCCGCGGCCATGGCGTTGATGCCGTCCTCCAGCCGGCCGACTTCTCCGCCTGACTGGGTGGCGACGCGATGATCGAGCTGGCCGTTCTTAATTTTGTCCACCGCCCGGGTGAGTGACAACACCGGCCGTGTCACCGTGCGCGCCATGCGCAACGCAAACACCACGGTCGCCACCAGCCCCAGCGCCACCATGAACAGGCTCTGGAACAATATCCGGTTCTGCTCCGTCTGCAGCGCGGCGCGGGATAGCGTCACCGAAACCAACCCGATCTGCTTGCGCGTTTCGGCCGCGTCGTTCGTCCGCGGCGCGGTGCCGGTGGCCGATTCAACATGATAGATGGGCGCGAGGAATTTGTAGCGTGTGCCATCCGTGACGGTACTTTTGTCCTTCTCGTCAACGGCGGCGCGCGCGCGAATGCTGCCACTCATGTCCGTCACTGTCACGGACAGCACATTCTTTTCCTTTAATACCGGCTGGATGAGTTCCGCCAATCGCTTCCGGTTACGGGTTGAAATAGCCTCTTCACAGACTGCGGCGAGACGTGTGGCGAGCGTTTGCCCGCGGTCATGCAGCGCTTGCTCGAGATCCTGAATGCGTGCGTTGGTAAATTGCTGCAGCGCCAACAACAGCACCGCCACCGTGAGCGGTGCCAACACCATGAACAGCGCCCGTTTCTGCAGGCTCCAGTTCTTCATGCGAGGCTCATTTCTCCAGAAACTCGATGGGGTCACCGGGTTTCAGACCCAGCCGCGCGGCGGCACTGCCGCAATTGACAGCGATCTCGACAAGCTTATTGGCGTTCTCGTACCAGAACACCGCACCCGGCGGCACTTCCGAAAAGATCCGTGCGTATTTCACCACTTCTCCGCCGGCACGAAGCGTCTGTTCCAGGCGAATCGTCACCGCGCGCAAACCGGTAATGCAATTACCATAATGGTCAACATACAGGATTTCAGCCAAGTCGTCCGGCCAGGACTCTGCCGGGCGAGGTGCCTGCGTGATCGGAGCGGCATCCTGTATTTCACCGCGTGCCCGTGTCGACTCTGTGGACCGGCGGTCGGGGAAATCGCCGGCCGGCTCGGAATCCGGCGTCTCGCCGCGCGCCAGTCGCGCCGCAACCGGCACAAACAGGTCGCGTCCGTGGAAACTGGCGGACAACCGCGGCGGCCGCCAGCGGATCACTCGGCAATCGCATTCACCGGCGCGGCGCTTCACCATCTCAAACACGCCATTGTCCGGGCCGACATACCAGCGCCCATCGGCCTTGAGCATGAGCGGCCGTCGCGCGCCACCCACGCCCGGGTCCACGACACACGCAAAAACCGTGCCCGGCGGAAACTCGTGGACATATGCCGGTAACAAATAGGCGGCGGCACGGATATTGAAATCGGGAACCGCATGAAACAGGTCGATGACCGGCACGCCCGGCGCCTCCCGCGCAAGCACCGCATGCAGTTGGCCGACGTAGGGGTCGGTGAGACCGAAATCGGTAAAAAGGACAATCATGGCCTGCATGCCTCATTGTCTTTCACAAACGTCAAACAAAAAAGCCGGGCGCAGGCCCGGCTTTTGATGCACGCTCGATCGAACCGGCGTTATTCCGCTTTGGCTTTGGCCGCCGATTTTTTGCGCGTCGTGGATTTTTTCTTGGGCGCTGCCTTGGCTTTCCTGGCCTTCTTGGCCTTGCTTTCGTCCGCGGGCGCCGCTTCAACCGCCGGTTCTCCCGCCGTGGTAACGGCCTGACGTTCGGTCAGCTGCACCAGCGCCATGGGCGCGGAATCGCCTCGGCGATAGCCGGTCTTGAGGATTCTGAGGTAGCCGCCCGGGCGGTCCTTGAAACGCACGCCGATATCGTCGAATAATTTTCCCACCATCTCGCGATCGCGCAAGCGCGAATAAGCCAGCCGGCGATTGGCCAGCGTCGCGCTCTTGGCCAGTGTGATCAGGGGTTCGGCAACGCGCCGCAATTCCTTCGCCTTGGGGAGAGTGGTCGCCAGCTGTTCGTGACGCAGCAGCGAAACCGCCATGTTGCGGAACATCGCTTGACGGTGACTGCTGGTGCGGTTGAGTTTACGGCCGCTCTTGTGGTGACGCATGGTTTAAGCCTTGTGTTTTCTCAGATGCCGGAACCCTGTTGCTCCGGAGTTTTCTCTCTCTCCCTGAGGGAGGTCGGCGGCCAGTTCTCGAGTTTCATACCCAGCGACAGACCGTGCTGGGCCAGAACGTCCTTGATCTCGGTGAGGGATTTCTTGCCGAGATTCGGCGTCTTGAGCAGCTCGAACTCGCTGCGCTGAATGAGATCGCCGATGTAAAAAATGTTTTCCGCCTTGAGGCAATTGGCCGAGCGCACGGTCAGCTCGAGATCGTCCACCGGCCGCAGCAGCAGCGGGTCCATCTCGGGCTCTTTCTTCTCTTCCGATATGGCCTCGGGGCTCTTGAGTTCGACGAAAATGGAGATCTGATCCTGGAGGATGTTGGCCGCACGTCGTACCGCCTCTTCCGGGTTGATGGCGCCGTTGGTTTCGATATCCAGCACCAGCTTGTCGAGGTCGGTACGCTGTTCCACGCGCGCGTTTTCGACCGTATAGGCCACGCGGCGAATCGGGCTGTAGGAGGCATCGAGCTGCATGGTACCGATGGCCCGGCCCGGTTCGCCAGTGCGCACCGTCACCGGCTGGTAACCGCGACCGCGATTGACCTTGAGTTCCATGTTCAGCGAGGCGTCCTTGGTGAGCGTGGCGATCAGATGCTTGGGGTCGACCACTTCCACGTCGTGTTCCAGCTGGATGTCGCCGGCCGTGACCGTGCCCGGTCCCTTCTTGGAGAGTTTCAGCGTCACTTCCTGGCGACCGTGCATGCGCAGCGCGACCGTCTTGAGATTTAGCAGGATTTCGATCACGTCCTCCTGCACGCCTTCCAGGGTCGAATATTCATGCAGTACGCCTTCGATCTTCACCTCGGTAATCGCGCTGCCCGGCATCGAGGACAGAAGAATGCGCCGCAGCGCATTGCCGAGCGTATAGCCGAAACCGCGTTCGAGCGGCTCAAGCGTGATTTTCGCGTGCGTGGAGGAAAGCGTCTGCACATCCACCAGACGCGGCTTCAGAAATTCGGTTGCAGAACTCTGCATGAGGGCGTCCTCGCTAGATACTGATTACGTTACTTCGAATAAAGCGCCACGACGAGACTTTCGTTGATCTCGGATGGCAGATCGTTGCGCTCGGGCACGGTCTTGAACGTTCCCTTCATGGCTTTGACGTCCACGTCCAGCCACTCCGGGATGCCACGCTGTCCCGCCGCTTCGAGCGAGGCCTTGATGCGCAACTGCTCGCGCGACGACGTGGAAATCTCGATCAGATCGTTCGGCCGGACCTGATAGGAAGGTATGTTCACGCGCTTGCCGTTGACGAGCACGGAATTATGCCGCACCAACTGCCTCGCCTCGGAGCGCGAAATCCCGAAACCCATGCGGTAGACGACGTTGTCCAGACGGGATTCGAGCATCTTCAGCAAATCCTCGCCGGTCGAGCCCTTGTGGCGCGCGGCTTCCTGGTAGTAATTCTTGAATTGGCGTTCGAGCACGCCATAGATACGACGCAGCTTCTGCTTCTCGCGCAGCTGCTTGCCGTAATCGGACAGGCGGCTCTTCTGCTGGCCGTGCTGGCCGGGAGCATAGGCGCGCTTGTCCACCGGACACTTCTCGGTGAAACACTTCTCGCCTTTCAGGAACAGCTTGCCGCCTTCACGACGGCACTGACGACACTTGGAATCGGTATAACGCGCCACTGACTGGTTCTCTCCGTAATGTACTTAAACGCGACGTCGCTTGGCCGGACGGCACCCGTTATGGGGCATCGGCGTCACGTCGATGATATTGGCAATCTCGAATCCCAGGGCGTGCAAGGCGCGCACCGCCGACTCGCGCCCCGGGCCCGGACCTTTCACGCGCACCTCGAGCGAACGCACGCCGTATTCCTGCGCGCCGCGTCCCGCCTTGTCGGCCGCCATCTGCGCGGCAAACGGGGTACTCTTGCGCGAACCCTTGAAGCCGGTGTTGCCGCAGGTAGCCCACGAAAGCACGTTGCCCTGACGATCGCTGATCGAGACGATGGTATTGTTGAACGAAGCATGGATATGGGCCACGCCCTCGGAAACGCTCTTCTTGACGCGCTTCTTCGCCTTGGCCGGTGCGGCGGCGGATTCAGGTGCGGCAGTTTGATTGGTAGCCATTTTTTCAGTATTCCGGTGTGCTATTCGGTGGTCGGCTTGCCTGTGCCGCGGATGACGCTCTTGCGCGGACCCTTGCGGGTGCGGGCATTGGTTTTGGTGCGTTGACCGCGCACCGGCAGACCGCGGCGGTGACGCATGCCCCGGTAGGTACCGAGATCCATCAGGCGCTTGATGTTCATGGACACAGTGCGGCGCAGATCGCCCTCCACTGTGAACTTCGCCACCTCGAGGCGGATTTTGTCGACTTCCGCGTCGGTCAGATCCTTCACCTTGGCAACCGGCGACACGCCCGAAGCGGTGCAAACGTCGCGCGCGCGCGTATGGCCGATCCCGTAGATCGACGTCAAGGCGATCCAGATGTGTTTCTGGTTCGGAAGATTGATACCTGCAATACGGGCCATTTCGCTTCTGTCTCCTGCTGCGCCCCGGCGCGGGAAAACGCGCAAGGGTACTGATTCATCCGGTAAAAATCAACTATTTAGCGCGGGCCTCACCCTTGCCGTTGTTTGTGGGTCGGATCGGAACAGATCACCCGCACCACGCGTTTACGCCGCACAATCTTGCAGTTACGGCACATTTTCTTGACGGACGCCCTTACTTTCATCATCTTTCTCCTGATACGCTCGAATCGCGCGATTAGCGCGGCAACCCCATGCCACCGGTCAGATTCGCCTTCTTCAACAGGCTCTCGTACTGATGCGACATCAACCGCGCCTGCACCTGGGCCATGAAATCCATGCACACCACCACCACGATCAGCAGCGAGGTGCCGCCGAAATAAAACGGCACGTTCCACTTCACGATCAAAAACTCCGGCAGCAGGCATACCAGCGTGACGTAGATCGCGCCACCCAGGGTAAGCCGCGACATCACGCCATCAATGTAGCTCGCCGTCTGATCACCCGGCCGTATGCCCGGGATGAACGCTCCGGACTTCTTCAGGTTCTCCGCCGTCTCCTTGGGATTGAACACCAGGGCGGTATAAAAGAAGCAGAAGAACACAATCGCCGACGCGTACAGAAGCACATAAATCGGCTGTCCCGGCGACAGCGTCGTGGCGATGTCGCGCAGCCAGTTCATGCCTTCCGCCTGCCCGAACCAGCTCACCACCGTGGCCGGGAGCAGGATGATGCTCGAGGCGAAGATCGGCGGAATCACGCCCGCCATGTTGATCTTCAGCGGCAAATGGCTCGTCTGTCCGGCCATGACCCGCCGCCCCTGCTGACGTTTGGCGTAGTTCACGGTAATACGCCGCTGACCGCGCTCTACGAACACCACGAACCCGGTAACTCCCAGCGTGATCGCAAACAGCACCAGCACGAACAGCGGCTGGAACGTGCCGCGGCTCGCGAGATCCAGCGTGTGCGCGATCGCCCCCGGCAGCCCGGCGACGATGCCGGCGAAAATCAGGATCGAGATGCCATTACCGATGCCACGCTCGGTCACCTGCTCGCCGAGCCACATCAGAAACATCGTGCCGCTCACGAGCGAGATCACCGTAATCAGCTTAAAACCAATTCCCGAGGCGATCACCACCGGCACGCCGGCCGCGGTCTGGCTCTCCAGCGCGATGGCGATACCCAGCGCCTGGAAGGTGGCCAGCACCACCGTGCCGTAACGGGTGTACTGCGTGATCTTGCGCCGCCCGCTCTCGCCTTCTTTCTTCAGCTGCTCCAGCGTCGGGATCACCGACGTCATCAGCTGCATGATGATGGACGACGAGATGTACGGCATGATCCCCAGCGCAAACAGCGAAAACCGCTGCAACGCACCGCCGGAAAACATATTAAAGAGCCCGACGATGGAATTCTGCGTGCCCTCAAACATCTGGGCCAGCGCCACCGGATTGATACCCGGCACCGGGATATAAGTCCCGATGCGATACACGACCAACGCGCCCAGCACGAAAAAAATCCGCTGCCGGAGATCCGTGAGCTTGCCCAGGCCCGCGAGACCGCCGAAAGTTCCGGCCGGACTACTCATTTATCAGACGAGCGAAGCAGGGCTTCATTATCTCAGTCCTCGACCTTCCCGCCGGCTTTCAGCACCGCTTCGCGTGCGCCCTTGGTCAACAGGATTCCGCGCAACGTCACCGGCTTCTCAAGCGAACCGGAAAGATAAACCTTGGCCCGCTCCGCTTGCGACGGAACGACGTTCGCCTTCTTGAGCGCCGCCAGATCGATGACCGCGTCGTCGAGCTTGCCCAGTTCGAGCAGCCGCACTTCCGCGGTTTGACCCTTCAGGGCCGAGCGGAAACCGCGCTTCGGCAGACGCCGCTGTATCGGCATCTGGCCGCCCTCGAAACCGACCTTGTGATAACCGCCGGCGCGCGCCGTCTGGCCCTTGTGACCCTTGCCGGAGGTCTTGCCCAGACCTGAACCGCCGCCGCGTCCCAGGCGCTTGGCCGCCGTTTTGGCGCCGCGACCCGGCTTCATCGTATTCAGCTGCATGTTCATATTTCCTCGCACTTCACCAGGTAGGAGACCTTGTTGATCATCCCACGCACGGCCGCGGTATCTTCCAGCTCGACGCTATGCCGTTGACGGCGCAGACCCAGTCCGCGAACGGTCGCCATATGCTTCTTGCCGGTGCCGAAAAAGCTGTGCAGCAACGTCACCCGGAGTTTTTTCTTGGCCATGGTTTGCGCTCCTTAACCGAGGATCTCTTCGACTTTCTTGCCACGCTTGCGCGCGACCATTTCCGGGCTGTGAATGCCCTGCAGGCCCTTGATGGTGGCACGCACGACGTTGACTGGATTGCGCGAGCCGAGGCACTTCGCGAGCACATCTTGCACGCCCACCACCTCGAACACCGCGCGCATCGCGCCGCCGGCAATAACGCCGGTACCCACGGAGGCGGGCCTGATCACGACCTTGGACGCACCGTGCGCCGCCATGACCGCGTGATGCAAAGTCGGCCCCTTTAGTTGCACCTTGGTCATGTTACGGCGCGCGTTCTCCATGGCTTTGCTGACCGCCGCCGGCACTTCACGTGCCTTGCCACGGCCGATGCCGACACGGCCGGCCCCGTCGCCCACCACGGTCAGCGCCGAGAAGCCGAAAATCCGGCCGCCCTTGACGACCTTGGCCACGCGCCGGACGCTGATCAGTTTTTCCTGAAAATTGTCGCTACGTCCTTCGGATTCCGTGAATGCTGCCACTTATGTAGTCCTCAGAAGTCCAAACCGTTTTCGCGCGCCGCGTCAGCCAAAGCCTTCACGCGCCCATGATATTTGAAGCCGGAACGGTCGAAGGCAACGCGCGTGATGCCCGCACCCTTCGCCTTCTCGGCAATGCGTTTGCCGATGAGCTTCGCCGCCTCTACATTACCGCCGTGTTTAACCTGGCCACGCACATCCGCTTCGACCGTGGATGCGGAGACCAGCACCTTGCCGCCCGTCTTGTCGATGATCTGGGCGTAGATGTGACGCGGGGTACGGTGCACGCACAGGCGGTCGGCCTGCAGGCCGATGATTTTCCGCCGGATATGCCGCGCCCGGCGCAGACGTGTATTGATTTCTCGTTTCATATAATTCGTTTACCTGACTCGAAGCCGTTATTTCTTCTTGGCTTCCTTCTTCACCACCACTTCATTGACGTAACGCACGCCCTTGCCCTTGTACGGCTCGGGTGAGCGGTAGTCGCGAATTTCGGCAGCCACCTGACCCACCATCTGTTTGTCCGCGCCCTTTATGACCAGATTCGTCTGATCCGGCGCTTCGATCGTGATCCCGTTCGGAATGTCATAAACAATCGGGTGCGAATAACCCAGCGTCAGGTTGAGCTTCTTGCCCTGCACCGCGGCACGATAACCGACACCGATGATGGTGAGTTTCTTCTCAAACCCTTTGGCGACTCCGGTAACCATGTTATTCACCAGAGCCCGTGTGGTGCCCGAGATGGCTCGTGCCAGCGCCGAGTCGTTGGTGCGCTGGAACTTGAGCAGGCTGCCTTCCTGCGTCATCTTCACCAGCGGATGCATCTCATGCTCCAGATTGCCTTTGGGGCCTTTCACACTGAGCTTGGCGCCGGCAAGCGCCACCTGGACGCCGCTCGGAACTGTTACCGGATATTTAGCAATTCGTGACATAGCGGACTCTTACGATACGATGCACAGAATTTCGCCGCCGAGCCCTGCCTTGCGGGCGGCGCGGTCGGACATGATGCCTTTCGAGGTGGAGATAATCGCCACGCCCGTGCCGCCAGCGACGCGCGGCAATCTTTTCGTGCCCTGATAGCGGCGCAAACCGGGACTACTCGCCCGATCGAGGCGCTCGATCACCGGCTGTCCGCCGTGGTATTTCAGGGTGATGTCGAGCACGGGTCGGCCACCCACCGTAATTTCCTGGCACGCCTCGACATAGCCCTCGTCCTGCAGCACCTTGGCAATGGCAAGTTTCAGCTTGGAAGCCGGCACGTGCACGCTCATCTTTTCGGCCTTCTGGCCGTTGCGGATGCGGGTCAACATGTCGGCGATCGGATCGGTCATCATATTCGGTTCGTACTCCTCAAAACTTTTATCTATGCCATCCCTGGCGCTACGCTACTGGCTTCGTTAAGCCCCAGCCCGCACATCCATGTGCGGGCGCTCGTCGGCGCGAACAGACGTTAAGTCTGTTC
>DATICK010000030.1:0-4218 GCA_035456865.1 Sulfuricaulis sp. | reverse complement strand
CGATCGTACGCCGCTCGCGGTTCAAGGCGTCGAGCTTCTCGGCCATGGTCTGCGCCGACGCGGGATCGTCGGTCAGCAGGCATTCGATGCCGAGCGACATGTCCGTGAGCCGGCCGGCGGCGTTAAGGCGCGGCCCGACGACGTATCCCAAGTCCATGGCCGTTATGCGTTGCGGCGAGCGCCCGGCCACACGCAACAGCGCCGCGATACCCTCACAGGGATTTCCATGATTAATGCGTTTCAGTCCCTGGGCGACCAGGATCCGGTTGTTGAAATCCAGCGGCACTACGTCGGCGACGGTGCCCAGCGCCACGAGATCCAGCAATCGGGCGAGATTGGGCTCGGGAATATTCTGTTGTGCGAACCACCCGCTTTCCCGCAGGTGCGCGCGCAGCGCCAGCAGCACGTAAAAAATTACTCCGACACCAGCCAGGTTTTTGCTCGGGAAATTATCGTCCGGCTGGTTGGGGTTGACGATCACCGTCGCCATCGGCAGCGCTGCGCCCGGGAGATGATGATCGGTGACCAGCACGTCGATGCCGCGACGGCGGGCCTCCGCCACTCCTTCCAGACTCGAGATACCGTTATCAACCGTGATGATCAGTTCCGGAGATTGCTGTGCGGCCAGTGCAACGATTTCGGGGGTGAGGCCGTAGCCGTACTCGAAACGGTTCGGCACGAGATAGCGCACGTCGCGCGCGCCCATGGCTCGCAGTGCCCGCAACGCGAGCGCGCAACTGGTCGCGCCATCGGCGTCGAAATCCGCCACGATCAGGATGCGCCGCTGCCGCTGCAGCGCGTCGGCCAACAATGCAGTGGCCTGATCAATTCCCTTCAATTGGGCCGGCGGAATCAGCTGATCGAGCGACTGTTCGAGTTCCTGTGCCGAGGTGACCTGGCGCGACAGATAGATGCGCCGTAGCACCGGATGCAGATCGGCCGGAAGATTTCCGGATTCGCCCGGCGGACGGCGGCTGATAATTTTGGCGTGCGCGTCCAATTTTGTTCCAGACAAAATTATCTTGTCGGATGGCATAAATGAAGACCTACTCCGTTCATCTAGTCATATGACTTGAAGCCCTACTCGCTACGCTCGTTCGTCCTGACATAATAAGAAGTGTCAGGGTTGCGCTGCGAGATAAGTTGCCAAGGGGCGAGGGAATCGCCACCAGCGGCGTGCCTGACGGGAGGTGAGCGAGAAACTCATTCCCTTATCCGTAATCAATGTCGCGCTCGAGACGGTGTTTGATTTCAATGCCTGTAATAGCGGCATCATCCAATCTCGCTCCAGTCGTTGCAGGGCGTAATTCCACCCCGGTGCATCACCATATATCGCCGCGTTTTGCGCATCGTCCAGCACAACCAAGTGGTCGCCGGACCGGTCCGCCAGTTTGCGCCAGTCTTCGAATCGGTCAGGTGTGTTTTCACCCGGCGTACCGGACAGCCTTGCCAAGGACAAAGTAACCGGTTCTTTGCTCCAGATATGCGTCCAGGATACCGGCTTGATGCGTGGCAGACGGCCGCCACCCCAGAACCACAGGCTGTTGATCGGGAGTTTGCCGTCTTTCTCACGTTCGGCATTTACGGTCGTCGTGTGCAGCAGAATCTGGATTTCATTCAGGGTCGTATGCCACGCCTTGCCATCAGGACCACAGGGCAGAAAAGGATGCACGTCCTGGCCGATTGCCTGCGACAGCAATGTGGTGGTTATCTTCGGTGCTCTTGATGGCTTGAGATACCAGCGATCCGGTCGCGGCGCTTTGAGCAGCCATCCATCCGCGGTAAACACTTCCATGATCTCCGCCACCATGCGGTTTGCCTCATCCTGAGTGATATCCAGTCTCCGGGCATCGGTCAGGATCAGGCGGTCCTGTTGCAGGCTCAAATGCACGGGGTCGGCGCGCAGCCACCAATCGTTGTCGATAACACCCATGTCGTGCATGCGGCTGACAGCGGCCACCGGAAGATCGGTATTTTCCTCCTGCTCAAGTCCAAAGAGCCTGAACAGCCCATGTTCGTATCCGGTTTTCGCCCCGGTTTGTGACTTTTGCTCGGCCCGCGCCAGAAAGGTTTCCAGGGCACGGTATCTTCCAAGCGCAGTGTGGTCATTTCCGCTGGCCATAAGCAGGCCGGGAAGATAAAGGGTCAACTGCGAGCGCACGGGAGCTTTGTCGGTGAAAATTGGGTCATGTCACGTTGTTTTATGGCTGTGCCGTTGTACTGCGTCGCCGCTGCCGAGATTCTAAGGTAAAAATTGCAGGTAAAGGCCGCAACATGCGCAATTTTTCCTCCGTACCGGGTTTTACTCAGGCTGGTCCCAGGGCTTGGCTTTACCTGCCATGCGCTCTGCCACCTCGAATAAGGGCGATATCGGCTTAGAGTCCGGGAATGGATGAAAACAGGCCCGCAAAAACCCTTGTTTTACGGAGTATTTCAGCCTCTGGCCTGACTCTTGCATCATTATAGGCATTTAACGATGTTTCCAGGCAGGACGCCCTTGAACCCGAAAACCGGCTTGTCGCCAGCGCAGGAGAGTCCTCTAACCGGCACCAGCAATGTGGTGGCGATCGAGGATTTTGTGCAGTCGCGTAACGTCAAGGCCATCGTCAGCAACTTTTCCGAGCAATTGGCCCACTTTAAACAGTGGCGCGACGATCTCGCCCAGGCGATTGCCGATTATCAATCCTGGACCGAAGCACAGGGACTCACGGACGGTGAACAGGATTTGCGCGTTTATGAGCTGATCGAAACGCTCCAATCCGACAAGCTGACCGTGGCGTTGGTGGCGGAATTCTCCCGCGGCAAGACGGAGTTGCTGAACGCGATTTTCTTTTCGGATTACAAGCAGCGTCTCCTGCCCTCCTCGGCCGGTCGCACGACTATGTGCCCGACCGAATTGCGCTGGGATGAGAAAGACGGAGCTTGCGTCAAGCTGTTGCCCATCGAGACGCGCAAGACGGCGCTCACGATTTCCGAGTACAAGCGCACCCCGGTGCACTGGACGACACAGCATATTCTGAAGCTGAGCTCCGCCGAGGAAGTGCGCGAGGCTTTGTCCGAAATTACCAAAACGAAAAAGGTCAATATCCGCGAAGCGCAGGAACTGGGTCTGTATGATCCCCGGGCGCAGGCACAGAAACCGGCGCCCAATGAGATGATCGAAGTTCCGGTCTGGCGTCACGCCATCGTCAATTTTCCGCATCCCCTGCTCAAGCAGGGCCTGGTGGTAATCGACACGCCCGGGCTGAACGCCCTGGGTGTGGAACCCGAGCTGACGTTGAACACGCTGGCCAATGCCCAGGCCATCCTTTTTGTGCTGGCAGCTGATACCGGTGTCACCAAAACGGATCTCGAGGTCTGGGCCAGCCATGTGAGTACAGTTAAGGGTAATTCGCACCTGATAGCGCTCAACAAGATAGATATTCTCTGGGACGAATTGCACGATGAGGCGGCCGTGGCCAAAAGTATTGCCCGGCAGATTGAAGAGACCGCGCGCGTGCTGCATGTAGAGCGGAAATCGATCTTTCCGGTATCCGCGCAGAAAGGCCTCGTTGCCAAAATCAAGGGCGATCCGGCGCTAACCGATATGAGCGGGCTGCCAGTGCTCGAGCACAAGTTATCGGAAGACATGATCCCTTCCCGGCATATGCTCATCCGCAACCGCATCGTGCACGAAATCAGCGGGCGGGTGGAAAGCAGCCGCGCGCTGCTGGAATCGAAACTCACCGATGTTAACCGGCAACTGACCGATCTCAAGGCCCTGAGCGGCAAGAATCTGGAAGCGATCCAGAAGATGGTTGCGCGCATGCGCCAGGAAAAGCAGAAGTATGACAAGGAACTCGAAGGCTTTCAGTTGACGCGTGCGGCGCTGTCCCAGCAGGCGCAGATTCTGCTCGGGCATCTGAGCATGAAAAGCCTGGACGAATTGACCTCCAAGACGCGCGTGGACATGAATGACACCTGGACCACGCGCGGCCTCAAGTCCGGGATGTCGACGTTCTTCGCGGGCACCTTGGAGCGCATGGAAAAGGTCGACAAAGAGGCTGACGAGATACGCAAGGTGGTCGAGGCCATCTATCTGCGCCTGCATACCGAATACGGGCTGGCCAAGATCGTCCCGCCACGGCTGTCGCTGTTGCCGTTTGTCATGGAGTTCAAGAAGCTGGAAGAAAAAGCCAATGAGTTCCGTGAAAGTCCCGTGACCGTGATGACGGAACA
>DATICK010000029.1:0-4752 GCA_035456865.1 Sulfuricaulis sp. | reverse complement strand
ATCAGACCTTCGTGATCGAGAACCGCTTCGGCTTCAACAAAACCAGTCCGGGACTGTTCGTGACCGACATGATCAAGAAGACCCTGTTGCTCGGTATCCTCGGCGCGCCACTGGCCGTCGCCGCGCTGTGGCTGATGCAGGAGACCGGCGCGCTGTGGTGGGTGTACGTCTGGCTGCTGTGGGGCGGTTTCACGCTGCTGCTGGTCTGGGCTTATCCCGCGCTGATCGCGCCGATCTTCAACAAATTCACCCCGCTCAAGGAAGGCTCCGTGCGCCAGCGCATCCAGTCGCTGCTGGAACGCACCGGATTCCGTTCACGCGGCATATTCGTCATGGACGGCTCGCGCCGCAGCGCCCACGGCAACGCCTACTTCACCGGCTTCGGCAAGACCAAGCGCATCGTGTTCTTCGACACGCTGCTCGAGCATCTGGGCGAGAAAGAAATCGAGGCGGTGCTGGCGCACGAGCTCGGGCACTTCAAGCGCCGGCATGTCATGAAGCGCATGTTCCTGACCTTTACGTTCAGCCTGGTCGGGCTCGCGATTCTCGGATGGCTGGTCGCGCAGCCGTGGTTCTACACCGGCCTGGGCATGTCGCAGCCCTCGACGCATGCGGCACTGATGCTGTTCATGCTGATCGGACCGGTGTTCACCTTCTTCCTGCAGCCACTGTTCGCTTGGGGCTCGCGCCGTTACGAATACGAAGCTGACAGCTTCGCCGCCGAACAGACCGATGCCGGTGAACTGGTCAACGCGCTGGTCAAGCTTTACCGGGAAAATGCCAGCACCCTCACCCCCGATCCGCTGCACTCGGCTTTCTACGATTCACATCCGCCCGCCGCGCTGCGCATCGCGCATCTGGCGGGCAAAACCTGACGCTGCACGCAAGGAGGAACCATGCTCAAGTCATTCGTTTTATTTCCGATTGTCGCCGTTCTTTCCGTTTCCACCCAGGCCGCGACCTTGCCCGGCGACGCCGCCAACGGCAAAAAACTGCATGACGCCAGTTGCACCTCGTGTCACAACGACAGTGTTTACAAACGCCAGGACCGCAAGATCAAGAGCCTCGCGGGATTAACGGAGCAGATCAACAATTGCGAGCACATGACCGACGTTAAGCTGGGAAAGACCCAGGAGAATGATCTGGTGAAATATCTGAACGAAACTTACTACAAGTTCAAATAACCGGCGAACGTCATGGACGATCTCACGCACAAGTCCTGTAAGCCCTGCGCTCCCGGCACGCCGCCGCTGTCGCGCGATCAGTCTAAGACGCTACTGGCGCAGACTCCGGGCTGGTCGCTGAACGACGCCACGACCGAGCTCAGCCGCGGCTTCAAGTTCAAGAATTACTACGAGACCATGGCGTTCGTGAATGCGCTGGCGTGGATCGCGCACCGCGAGGATCACCATCCGGACATCGAGGTTGGCTACAACCGCTGTCACGTGCGTTTCAGCACGCACAGCATCAAGGGATTGTCGGAAAACGACTTCATCGGCGCTGCCAAACTCAACGCCCTCCTGGGCGAATGATCATCGTCCCCCGGTTATCCGCACCTTTCAAAACACGAAGCCAGTCCCGCCGCCAGATCCGGATACATCAATTCCACGCCCAGCTCCTCGCGCATGCGCCGGTTGTCGATGCGCTTGGACTCCGCCAGATAGGACAACATGCCCGGCCCAAGTCGATGCTGCGCTTCTTCCCGCGTAATCGCCGCGGGGCGCGGTAAACCGAGCGCATCCGCCACGCGAAAGAAAAAATCCGTCATGGTCGTGGGATGACCGTCACTGACATTGTAGATAAGGCTTGGATCGTCATGGCGCGCGGCGGCGATGCAAATGCGCGCAAGATCGTCGGCGTGGATGCGATTGCTGAAGGGCGATTCGTCCTCACGCAGTACCGGCTCGCCGGAACGCAGCCGCTTCTCGGGCAAATACCCCCGGCCGTAAATTCCCGGTACGCGCAGAACTACGATCGGCACCCCGCTTTTCTCGCTCCAACGTTGGAGTGTAGTTTCTGCCGACAGACGCCGCCGGGCCCGGTCCACCTGCGGATTCGGCGGCCGATCCTCCGTCACCCACTCGCCACGGCAATCGCCATAAACGCCCGTGGTGCTGATCAACACAATGCGTTTAGGAAGATTAGATGGCGTCAGCGCCGAAATGAATGTCTCCATGCGCGGGTCGGTAATGCCCTTGTCCGGTGGCGGCGCGAAGTAGTATACGATGGCATCCTTGACGGGAAGGTTATTCAAAAACGTCGGGGCATCGAGATCGGCAATGATTGGCTGGATGCCTGCCGTTAGCAAACGCCGCGCGGATTTCTCCGAGCGCACCAAGCCGGCGACGGTCCTGCCCTCCGACCGTTCGAGCCGGGCGACACGCTCGCCGATGTCGCCGCAGCCGACAATCAGCACATCAGTTGCGGCGTAGGTCATCGCGCACCGCGATGGGCGTCGGATAGCGCCAGACGATCAGGTACATCGAGACCATCATGGAAAGAATGGTGGTCAGTTCGAGCAGATGGGCCGCCTGATGGCGCACGACGCCGGTTTCCAATGCCAGCACCGCGATCAGCAGGCTGAACTCGCTGCCCTGCCCGAGCCGTATTCCTATTTCCATGCTGCGCGGCGGGGTCTCGCCGGCATTCGACAGCAGCCAGCGGAACACCCAGGGTTTTACCGCGAGCAACACGGCCGCCAACGCGAGCGCCGGAATCAGCACGTCCGCCAGCGACTTGATATCGAGCCCGGCGCCAAGCGTGAAAAAGAAAATAATCAGGAAAAAATCCCGCAGCGGTTTCAGGTTTTCGGCGATAAACAGCGAAATGCGGCTGGAGGCCAGCGCCACCCCGGCGACGAAGGCACCGATCTCGTGCGACAACCCAAGCCACACGGAAAGCTCCGCCAGCCCCAGGCACCAGCCGATCGCGAGCAAAAAGATATATTCCTGAATGACATCGAAGCGCGCAATCAGCGGCAACAGCACATAACGCTCCACCAGGTAAGCCAGCCCGCAAATCCCGAGCAGTGCAAGCGCCAGCCTGCCGACGTCCGTAAACAAGTCCTGCTGACCGATTCCGGCCTGAAGAACCAGCAACAGTACGATGGCGATCACGTCTTGCAGCAACAGGATGCTGATCATGATTTCGCCGGTGTGCCGGTGATGCAGCACTGTGGTTGGCAACAGCTTCAGACCGACGATGGTGCTCGAGAACATGAGCCCGCCGCCGACCACGAGCGACTCGACGACGGTATAACCCAACAGATAGCCGGCTACTACGCCGAGAACGCCGAAAACCAGCGAACTCACCCCGGTGATGATCGTTGCCGAGCCCAGCAGTCGTAATAACTTCTGCGGGTGCATGTTGAGACCGAGGAGGAACAGCAGGAACATGATGCCGATGTCGGCCACGCCTTTGATGAGCGAGGCGTCCGTCACCCAGCCGAGCAGCGACGGGCCCATGACGACGCCCAGCACGATGTACGAAACGATGAGCGCCTGGCGCGCATACAGCGCCAGCGTGGCGAATACCGCGGCGCCGGTAAAGATCAGAAATACCATGAACAGCAGCGATTCACTGGGCATGACCGCGGGCTCCCTGCATGGCGTTGAACCGTCAGCCCCCGGCGTTCAGCCAGGGCGGAACAATCAGTTATCCCTGCTTATCTTTATCACGCCTCGCGCCGGCCGGCCAGTGCGCGGGCAAGCGTATTGCGGTCGGTGTATTCCAACTCGCCACCGATGGGCACACCATAAGCAATGCGGGTGGCCTTGATGTGACGGGCGCGCACCAGATCGCTGATGTAGTGCGCAGTGGCTTCGCCCTCCACCGTGAGATTGGTGGCGAGTACGACTTCCTTGATAGTTCCTTCATCCAGCAATGCTTCGAGCCGGGGAATGCCGATTTCCTCCGGACCGATGCCGTCGAGCGGTGACAGCCGCCCCATGAGCACGAAATACAGGCCGTTGTAGACCCCGGACTGATCGAGCGACACGAGATCGGAGGGCGACTCGACCACGCACAGCAGCGATTTGTCGCGCCGCGCCGACATGCAGATCGGGCACAGTTCGGTTTCGCTCAGATTGTTGCAGCGCTTGCAGTGGATGATGCGTTCGACCGCGTTGGTGAGTGCCTGCGCGATCTGGCGCGCGCCCTCGCGGTCGCGTTCGAGCAGATGATAGGCCATGCGGCTCGCGCTCTTCGGGCCCACGCCCGGCAGCCGGCGCAGGGCCTGCTTGAGCGCTTCGAGGACGGTGACATCGTTCATGCGTGTCTCAGAACGGCAGCTTCATTCCAGGAATGTTGAGTCCAGCGGTGAGGCCGGCCATTTTCTCTTCCGTGGTCTTCTCGACTTTGCGCACGGCATCGTTCATCGCCGCGGCGACCAGATCCTCCAGCACTTCCTTGTCGTCCTGCAGCAGGCTCGGGTCGATCTGCACGCGCTTCACGTCGTGCCGGCAGGTCATGGTGACACTGACCATGCCGCCGCCACTGCTTCCAGTGACTTCGATGGTCGCCAGCTGCTCGTGCGCCTTACGCAGGTTATCCTGCATCGCCTGCGCCTGCTTCATGATATTTCCCAGTCCGCCTTTCATGTGTTCCTCTCGTGTCAAACCTTGGGTCGAATGGATGCCGGGTTCACCCGGGCATTGAATTTTTCCTGCAGCGCGCGCACGTTGGGATCGTCCGTGATCGCCTGCACCGCCGCCTGTTGCCTTTCATCCTGCAAACGGGTTTTCTCCTTCGCCG
>DATICK010000028.1:0-2825 GCA_035456865.1 Sulfuricaulis sp. | reverse complement strand
CTCGCCGCCGAGCCATTGTTTGACTTGATGATGCATGCGGGTGGAGTGGTGGTGCAGCAGCGACTGGATCGAGGATGGCACCTGCAATTGATAGAAGCCGAACATCGAGAGCGCGAGCAGCACCAGGAGGGCGGCGAAGGTTCCGATGGCCCAAGGGGTCTGGAAATAGGCTTGCAGCTGCCCCCCGGTGGCGCCGGCGACGGCACCGGCGACGGTGTAGGTGAGCGAGGTGCCGAGCACGTAGCTGTACGAGAGCAGTCCGCCGCGCAGCTTGGTGATGTGCGTGCCTTCCGTGCCCACGATGACGCCCGACAAGATTGGCACCATGGGGAGCACGCACGGGGTGAAGCTGAGCAACAATCCCGCGCCGAAGGCGAAGAGCATTGCGACCATCAGTCTGCCGGTGTCGCGTGTTGGCGGGACCACGGGCGACGCGGCGGCGACTTCCGGTCCGGCCGCCACGCTCAATGCGCCGGCACGGAATTGTACGCCGAATTTTTTCGTCACCGGCGGGTAGCAGATGATCACCCCTTTTTCCGAGCAGCCCTGGTACGTGACATGCAGCAACATGTCGCGATCCGGCGAGGCGCCGCCCGCGATCGGGAGTGCTGCCTCGAAACCGGTTTCATAAATTTCGGTCTTGCCGATGAACTCATCGGTTTTGATTTTGCCTGCCGGCAGCTCGATACTGCCAAGGCGCACGTCCGCGGGCAGCGCGCTGCCATCGGCTGCGGTCAGTTCGAACTTCATCTTGTCGCGGTAGAGATAACAGCAGTCGGCGATGTCGATGCGCGCGAGCAGCGCCTCGCCGCCACGCGCCGTGATATTCACCCTGAAGGCTATTTCCGGGTCCACCGGTTCCGCTTCGACGCCCGCAGACACCATCGGGCTGGTAAGATCTTTCAGCGAGCGGACTTCGCCGACCGGTGTTGCCGCCAGCGCAGCGACCGGCGTGCCCGATGCTTTTACCGGCGGCAGTTTGAAGTCGACTTCTTTCACGATGGGCGGGTAGCAGACACCCACGGGCTCGTTGCAACCTTGCGCCGTGATGCGCAGCCGCAGGCTTGGCGCGGATCCCTGACGCTCGATCGGCAAGCGAACCTTCACTGATTTGGTGTAGGTTTCCACCATCCCGAACAGCGGGTCCTGCTTTTTCTTGCCGCGCGGGAATAACGGATCCTTGAGCGTCCCGCCCTCGATCGCCTCGAATTTGAACTTGTCCCGGTAAAGGTAATAGTCGGGTGCGATCTTCCAGCGCGCCTCGAGCGTGGTGCCGTTGACCGTGCGCGTGGATAGCTGGAAGGCCTGATCCGCTTCCAGCAGGTCCTCATTGGATTGTTCCGCTCGCGCCGGCGACAGCAGCAGGAGCAGCAAGAGAGTAAAATATTTTGTCTTCATGTCTTATCCGGGTCGCGGATCCAGGCGAGGTAGTCGGGGTGGCCGTCGTCAACAGGGACCGCGATCACTTCGGGAAGTTCATAGGGATGCAGTTCGAGGATCCGTTTCTGGATCGCGTGGTAAGCCCGTGCCATGGACTTGATCACAAGTAATTGCTCGGCGGCAGACTCCACCTTGCCTTTCCACAGATAGATGGATTTGGCGATGGGCAGGACGTTGACGCAGGCGGCCAACCGCTCGCTGACGAGCGCGTGCGCAATGCGTTCCGCCACCGCGGCATCGGGGCAGGTCGTGAGAACCAGCTGGTACTGGTGAGATTCCATTCGTTTTCAGTGTCCCGATCCCGTCCGGCGACGGTCCCGGAGCGGTGCTTATTCATTGTAGCGAAACTGACGCCGCCCCGTCCCGGATGCGACGCAACGGCTGAGCAGTTATGCTGCGGGCCTACGATAATATGGGGCCCTGTCTTCATGTTCATGATTCTGTTGCTGCTGGTGCCGGTGGCCGAGATCGCGGTCTTCATCCAGGTCGGGTCCCGCATCGGGGCCGGCATGACGGTCTTGCTGGTGGTGATCAGCGCCGTGGTCGGTGTCTGGCTGGTCCGCCGCCAGGGCCTTGCCACCGCCACGCGCGTCCAGGCCATGGTGGCGCGGGGTGAGTCGCCCGCGCTCGGGATGCTGGAGGGTTTATCCTTGCTCGCCGCCGGGGTGCTGCTGCTCATCCCCGGGTTTTTGACCGACATCGCCGCCTTTACGCTGCTGATTCCACCCCTGCGCCGGGGAATCATCCGGCTGTACCTGCGCCATATGCACCAGGAAAGCGGCGTAACGCAGCACCCACCGGGGACGGACAAGCCCGGTCGTGCCCCCCTGGAAGGCAAATCCCGACGGGTTGAATGAATACCCGAGTACCGGGGTTGACAAGATTCAGCAGGCGTTTATCATTAGCACTCGCTTGGTAAGAGTGCTAACAACGCTCTAGACCCCCGTTTTCAATACTTTACCCAAGAGTCAGTCACACAGGATAAAGAATCAATCAAGGAGCACAGCATGAGTGTACAACCCCAGCCCAAAGGAGAACCATCCGTGAAAATCCGTCCGCTTCACGACCGCGTGATCGTGCGCCGCCTGGAAGAAGAGCGTAAGTCACCCGGAGGCATCGTCATTCCCGATACCGCCAAGGAAAAACCGATCCAAGGTGAAATCGTCGCCGTGGGTCACGGCAAGATCCTCGAAGACGGCAAGCTCCGTCCGCTCGACGTCAAGGTCGGCGACAAGATCCTCTTTGGCAAGTACTCCGGAACCGAGGTCAAAGTCGGCAATGAAGAACTGCTCGTGATGCGCGAAGAAGACATCATGGGCGTAGTCGAGAAGTAACCAACCGAACGAATTCAGAGAGGAAATTATTTATGGCAGCGAAAGACGTTA
>DATICK010000027.1:0-9672 GCA_035456865.1 Sulfuricaulis sp. | reverse complement strand
AATCGCTACTTGGCGTAAATGGCATCCACACATTAGCATGGCGAGATAAAGGGAGCCCTACTCGCTATGCTCGTTCGTCTTGCCATATGAATATCTATCTTGTCGGTGGCGCGGTGCGCGACAAGCTCCTGGGCCTGCCGGTCCAGGACCGGGATCATGTCGTCGTCGGTGGCACCCCGGACGAAATGGTGGCGCAGGGCTTCAAGCCCGTGGGCGCGGATTTTCCCGTGTTTCTGCATCCGGTCACGAAAGAGGAGTATGCCTTGGCGCGCACCGAGCGTAAATCGGGCCATGGCTACAAGGGCTTCAAGGTGTATGCCGCTCCGGACGTGACGCTGGAAGACGATCTCATGCGGCGCGACCTGACCATCAACGCGATGGCAGAGGATGAACATGGCAAGCTCGTTGATCCTTTCGGCGGTGCCGAGGACTTGCGCAACGGCGTGCTGCGACATGTCTCGCCGGCATTCGCGGAAGATCCGGTGCGCATCCTGCGCGTGGCGCGCTTCGCGGCGCGCTATGCCAAATGGGGTTTCCACGTGGCGCACGGCACTAACCAGCTAATGCGTCTGATGGTCGAATCCGGCGAGGTCGATCATCTGGTGGCGGAGCGTGTATGGACGGAATTCGAGCGCGCGCTCGGAGAAGACAAGCCCTCGCGGTTTTTCGAAGTCCTGCGCGGTTGCGGCGCGCTGGCACGGCTGTTTCCCGAGATCGACGCGCTGTTTGGCGTTCCCCAGCCGGAGAAGCATCACCCGGAAGTGGATACGGGCGTACACATCATGTTGGTGCTCGATGCCGCAGCAAAACTTTCACCCGACACGCGCGTGCGCTTCGCCGCGCTCATGCACGATCTCGGCAAGGGCAACACGCCAAAAGAGAAATGGCCGCAGCATATCGGCCACGAGGAACGCGGCGTAGAGTTGGTGAAGAATTTTTGCCAGCGTTTTCGCGTGCCCAACGAGCACCGTGACCTGGCATTGATCGCCGCGCGTTTTCACGCGCACTGCCACAAGATTGCTGAACTGCGTCCGGCGACCGTAGTCGACACGCTCGAGGCCATGGACGCGTTCCGCCGGCCGGAGCGGGTGGACCTGTTCGTTACCGCCTGCGAGGCCGATTTCCGTGGCCGCCATGGCAGCGAGGAAAAGCCCTATCTCCAGGCTGGGCTTTTCCGAAACGTCTTCGCTGCTGCGCGCGCGGTGGATACGGCAGCGATCGCTGCGGGTGGCGGCCAGGGCCCGGACATCGGCGCGCGCATCCGCGAGGCGCGCATCGCCGCTGTCCGGCAAGTGTTATCATTATCCGATTCCTCCCGCCCGTCCGGGACGTAATCAGGAAGGTGAATCATGATCAAGAAATTGTGTAATCCGTTGCGACGGATGTTCATGGCAATTCTGGTGTTATGGGCGGCGAGCACCTTGAATGCGGTGGCGGCCGATCAACCCGCCGTGAAGCCGGCAGAAGAGGTGATCAAAGTGGTGTACCACGCCGATTTCGCCGACCCGCGCCGCTTCAGCGCCATGCTGTCCAATATCCATAATATGGTTTCGACCTATCAGTCCGAGCTCAAGGAATATGACGTGCGTATCGTGTTTGTTTCCTACGGAATTCGTTTTGTAACGCAGGATAAACTCACCGGCACGCCGTTTGTCGAGGACGCCGTCCTCAAGCAGCGCCGCGCGGAATTGCTGGGCCGGCTGGCGACACTGCGTGACAACGAGGGCGTGAAGCTCGAGCTTTGCGAGATCACGCGCGAGGCCGTGCACCTGCCCAGGGAAAAGATCATTCCTGGCGTAACCTTGGTGCCCTCCGGCGTGGTGCGCATCGCGGAATTGCAACACCAGGGCTACGCCTACCTCAAGGTGGAATAGACCCTATGCCCAAAGCGGTTCGTTCTTCGCCGCCGGCGCAGACCGGCGCTGCCTCCCTTCCCCGTGTCGGGTTCGTAAGTCTCGGCTGCCCCAAGGCGCTGGTCGATTCCGAACGCATCCTCACGCAATTGCGCGCCGAGGGTTATGAGATCTCGCCGGATTACGCAGGCGCCGATCTTGTGGTGATCAACACCTGTGGTTTCATCGACGCAGCGGTGGAGGAGTCGCTCGACGCGATCGGCGAGGCGCTGGCGGAGAACGGCCGCGTGATCGTCACCGGTTGTCTCGGCGCCAAGGGCGACATCGTCAAGCAAACCCATCCGCGGGTATTGGCGGTCACCGGCCCGCAGGCGCTCGAGGACGTCATGCAATCGGTGCACGCGCACCTGCCGAAGCCGCATGACCCCTACACCGATCTCGTGCCGGCGCAGGGGATCAGGCTCACGCCACGCCATTATGCCTATCTCAAGATTTCCGAGGGCTGCAATCATCGCTGTACCTTCTGCATCATTCCTTCGATGCGCGGCGATCTCGTGAGCCGCGACATCGGCGAAGTTATGCAGGAGGCAGAAAATCTGGTCAAGGCGGGCGTAAAAGAGCTGCTCGTGATTTCGCAGGATACCAGCGCCTATGGCGTGGATGTGAAATACCGCCCCGGCTTCTGGCACGGCCGGCCGGTCAAGACGCGCATGACCGAACTCGCGCGCGCCCTGGGTGAACTGGGCGTATGGGCGCGGCTGCATTACGTTTATCCCTATCCGCACGTGGACGAGATCATTACGCTCATGGCGGAGGGGAAAATCCTGCCATATCTCGACGTGCCGTTTCAGCACGCGAGTGTGCGGATACTGAAGCTCATGAAGCGTCCGGCGAGTGCCGAGAACAATCTGGCGCGGATCGAAAACTGGCGCGCGGTTTGCCCCGACATCACGCTGCGTTCCACCTTCATCGTCGGTTTCCCGGGCGAGACGGAGCGGGAGTTTGAAGAGCTGCTCGATTTCCTGCGAGCGGCCCAGCTCGACCGCGTCGGCTGCTTCGCTTATTCACCGGTGGAAGGCGCCGTCGCCAACGCCTTGGCGAATGCAGTGCCAGAGGGAGTTAAACAGGAACGCCTGACGCGCTTCATGCAATTACAGGCGGAAATCTCTGCGGAAAAATTGCAGCGCAAGGTCGGCAGGACCCTGACAGTGCTTGTTGATGGCATCGAGGAAGGCCAGGCGGTGGCCCGTTCCAGTGCCGACGCGCCCGAAATCGACGGCGTGGTTTATGTCGCGGACGCGAAAGGTCTGAAGCCGGGTGATTTCTGCGAGGTCCGCGTCACGCGCGCGGGCGAGCACGACCTCTGGGCGCGGCGACTTAAAGCGTAATTTCGTCGAAGTTCCGGGCCTGCCGGTGTGCCGCCTTGGGATCGATAGTCCCATCCCTCACCAGCCAAATGGTTTGCATTCCCGCCGCCATTGCGGCGTCGAGTTCTTCCCGTATGTCGGAAAGAAACAGGATGTCATCGGGCGCGCTGCCGATGGCCGCGGCGATCTTGCGGTACGAACCGGCCTCGCGCTTGTTGCCGATATTCGTGTCGAAATAGCCTGAAAACAGCGGCGTCAGGTCGCCGTATCCGGTGTGCGCGAACAGCAGTTTCTGGGCCTGGACCGAGCCCGAGGAAAAAACATACAGCCGGATACCGGTCTGTTTCCATTTCTGCAGATGGCGCACGGCGTCTTCGTACATGTGCCCCCTGAAGTCGCCTTTTTTGTAGCCATCTTCCCAGATCATGCCTTGCAGGCTTTTCAGCGGCGTGAGCTTCTTGTCCTCACCGATCCAGCAAGTAAGCTGTTCAATGACTTCCACGTCGGTCAGATTCTTTCCACTCAGCCGCCGCACCTCATCCAGTTCATGCCGCACCGCCGGATCCTGCGCGTGGGCGCGTACGAATTCCGCCATGTGCGCGCGCGAATAAGGGAACAGCACGTCCTTTACGAAGGACAGCGAGGAGGTGGTTCCTTCGATGTCGGTAACTATCGTTTTGATCATCGTTCTGCTTACGCTCAATTCAGAGGCGTCCGCGCCGATCATGAACCGCAAATTCCGGGAACGGTTCCCGGATGCCGCGCCCGAGGGCGATGACTTTATAAAGCTCACCCATCTCGTGCGGCGAGGTGAGCTTCTTGACCTGCTGCGTGAGTTCGAGATGCGCGCGTGTGTCATCCGGATCCGAAGCCGACATCAGATGTTCCAGTCCGCAACCGATCAGAAACGCCGCCTGCGAAGTGTAGCCGAGCAGCGACAGACCGCACCCGGTTGCGGCATCGGCGATGGCGGTAAAATCGACGTGCGCAGTAATATCCTGTAGACCGATGAGTTTCAACGGATCGTCATGGGCGCGATGACGGTAGTGGCACATAAGCGTGCCGTCGGTGCGTTGTGGATGATAGAACTCGGCGCGCGGAAAGCCGTAATCGACAAGCAGCATCACGCCCTGTTCCAGGATATCCGCGACGCTGCGCACCCAGGCCTCGGCCTGCAGATTGATTTCGGAAGTGTAACCCGGCGACAGGGCGAGCGGTTCGATGCGAGCCCGGATCGCTTCGTCCGCCGGTTTTTCCCGCCACACGAAGCGGTCATTTTCCCATGCGACGTGTAATTGCCGGATGCCGTCCTCCGTGATCCGGAAACGCTCAATGGGCATGGCGTCGAGCAGTTCGTTCGCCAGCACTATGCCGCGGAAGCTGCCTGGCAGCGTGTCGAGCCAGCGAATGTGTTTCAGAAGATGCGACGCCTTGCGCCGGAGCGTCTCAACCTGACGATCGCGCAAATCGTTGCTGAGTTCGAGAATAAGATAACTTTCCGGGAGGCGGCCCAGCGCTTCCAGCTCGAGCAGCAGATCGGCTGCCAGCACGCCGCTCCCGGCGCCAGCCTCCAGAATATCGCCGCCCCCGAGTTGCGCCAGAATCGATTGGCACGGACGCGCGAGACAGCGCGCGAACAAAGAACCCAATTCCGGGGCGGTGACGAAGTCGCCCGCCACGCCGAATTTTTGCTTACCAGCCGCGTAGTAGCCCAGCCCCGGGGCATAGAGCACCAGTTCCATGAAACGGGCAAAGGAAACGAGCCCGCCGCATGCCGCGATTTCCTCGCGAATAAGGTGCTGGAGCTTGCTGCTGTGCGCCTGTTCCTCGGCGGTGGGCAGCGGCAAGACGCGGGAGTCGGGGATGGCGGATTGTCCGTTGTGGTGGGGCGAATTCATCTGAAATATGGCTATTGGCGCTGGGGCTGGCAACCGGTATCGTGTCAAGTCAGGAACTATACTGGATATTCTATGATCAAGACGAACGAGCAAAGCGAGTAGGGCTGCCAGTCCTATGTCAGGATAAACGAAGCAGGGAGCAATCTTATGACAAGACGAACGAACGTAGCGAAGTAGGGCTTCTAAATCTTATGTCAGGACGAATGAAATAGGGCTTCATTTATGGCGGACACCCCTCTCGAAGGCAAGGTAGCCCTGATCACGGGTGGCGCGCACCGCATCGGCGCGGCCGTGGCGCGCATGCTGCACGCCCAGGGAATGAAGCTTGTGATTCATTATCACACTTCAGAAAAGGCCGCTCACGCCCTGCAGGAGGAGTTGCACCAGAACCGGCCGGAATCGGTGATGCTGGTGCGCGGGGACCTCAACAGCGGCGAGCGCCAGGCGCGGAACCTGGTGTTCGAAACCGTCGAATCCTTCGATCGCCTCGACGTGTTGATCAACAACGCCTCGCGCTTTTATCCCACCCCTGTCGGCGAGACGACCGAATCGCAGTGGGACGATATCGTGGGGACCAATCTCAAGGCACCGTATTTTCTCGCGCAGGCAGCCGTGCCGCACCTCCGGAAAACCGGCGGCAGTATCGTCAATATTGCGGATATTTACGGCGATCGCCCGCTGATCGGTTATCTCATCTACAGCGTCGCCAAGGCCGGCGTGATCATGCTCACCAAGGCATTGGCGCGCGAGTTGGGTCCTGATATCCGGGTCAACGCCATCGCCCCCGGAGTCATTCTCTGGCCCGAGAGCGACCTCGACGAAATGTCCAAGCAACGCATCATCTCGCGCACGCCGCTCAAGCGTTCCGGCGAACCCGACGATGTCGCGCGCACGGCGCTGTTCCTGATCCGCGACGCCGGTTTCATTACTGGTCAGGTGCTGGCGGTGGACGGCGGACGCTGGGTAGTAATGTAGCAGGCATCGTCGCATCACGACCGGGGATCGAAACCCGTTTTCCAGATTTCCTGTTTTCCTGAACCGAACTGCTCCCACATCCTGGCGCAGCTGAGCCCCGTTTCCGGGTGCCGCAGATCCGGCGCGATGTCCGCCAGTGGACGCAGCACGAAGGCGTAACGCTGAATGTCCGGATGCGGCAGATTGGCCTGGTTGTCATGCCGCACGATATCGTCATAGAGCAGCAGATCGAGATCGAGCGTGCGCGCATTGAAGCGATTCTCCCGGCGGCTGCGCCCGAAGCGTAACTCGATATATGCAAGCGTTTCCTTGATGCGTTCGATTGGCTCGGCGGTGTCGAAGCCCGCCACGAGATTGTAGAAGTTATCGCCCTCGAAACCATGGGCCTTGCTTTCGTAAACGGGGGACAGGGTGAGAGGGCCGTAATGCACCGTCAGTTCGTGCACCGCCCCGCGAATGCTGTTTTCCCTGTCGATGTTGCTTCCGATTCCGATGTGTACCCGCGGCACAGGTTTACACCTCGCCGCGTTCAATGATGATGCCAACGTCGCCGGCACCGCGGACGGCGCCTTTCTTGTTGACGCGTACCCGCACCCACTTGAGTTTGAACTCGGCAAGCAGAATTTCAGCGACCTTCTCGGCCAGGGTTTCGACCAGCTGGAATTGCGAGTTGCCGACGAAATCAATGAGTCGCTTGGCCACGGCCTTGTAATTGAGCGTATCGTCGATGCGGTCCGTGGTCGCGGCACGGCGGATGTCCGCGGCCATGTCGAGGTCGAGGATGATGGTCTGCTTGACGCGGCGTTCCCACTCCCAGATTCCGATGATGCACTCGATCTTGAGATCGTGGAGGTAAATGATATCCATGGGGTGGGCTCGTGATTGTCGTGGAAATATAACCAAAAAGCCCGGTGCTGTCTCTTGACGCCACCGGTGCAAACACATTCCAATAGCGCCTCATGCTGATTTATCTCCTGCCGCTGGCGGCCTACCTGTTCGGTTCCATATCGACCGCGGTACTGATCGCGCGCGCGATGGGCCTTCAGGATCCGCGCGAGGTCGGCTCCAGGAATCCCGGTGCGACCAATATCCTGCGTTACGGCGGCAAGACGGCAGCGGTGCTGACGCTGTTAGGGGATATTCTCAAGGGTGTCATTCCGGTGCTGATCGCCCGCGCCCTGACCGCCGATGCCGTGATCATCACGCTCTGCGGTTTCGCCGCCTTTCTCGGACACCTGTTTCCGGTGTTTTTCAGTTTCCGCGGTGGCAAGGGGGTAGCGACGGCGCTGGGTGTGTGGTTCGCGCTCAATCCCTGGGTGGGCCTGGCATTGCTCGCTACCTGGATACTCATGGCGCTGCTGTTCCGCTATTCCTCGCTGGCGGCGCTCACCGCGTCAGCGGCTGCGCCACTGTATGTCGCGTGGCTGTCGCCGGGCACTCCCTATCTGGCGACCATGATCGTCATGAGCGCGATTTTGATATTCCGGCACCGCTCCAACATCCGCAATCTCATCGTCGGCACGGAAACCAAGATCGGGCGTTAGTCAGTTTTTGATGGCACCGATTTCCTCGATGCGCCAGCGCGCCCGCGCGCCGAAAGACAAGGGCTCATGCTGTCCCGCCGCCAGACGCAGATATCCGGCGTAGGCGATCATGGCGCCGTTGTCGGTGGAGAATTCCGGCCGTGGAAAAAAAACGCGCACGCCGAGTTTTTCAGAAAGGTGTTTCAGACGTTCGCGCAATTTCCGGTTGGCGCTGACCCCGCCGGCCACCACCAGTTGCTGCGCAGCGGTTTGCTCGAGCGCCCATTCGCACTTGATCGCCAGTACATCCACGGCGGCTTCTTCGAACGAGGCGGCGATGTCGGCGACAAGCCGGGGCGTCAGCGGCTGGTTTTGCACCGCGGTCACCACCGCGGTTTTCAGGCCGCTGAAACTGAAATCGAGTCCCGGATGCGCGCCCTGGGTCTTGAGTCGGCCGGTCTTGGGCCGTGGAAACTGAAACCGCTTGGGGTCGCCGTCCAGCGCCGCCTGCGCAATGGCGGGTCCGCCCGGATAACCGAGGCCGAGCAGTTTGGCGGTCTTGTCGAAGGCCTCGCCCACGGCGTCATCCACGGACTCGCCCAGGATGGTGTAACGGCCCAGCGCCTGCACGTCGGCGAGCAGCGTGTGTCCGCCCGAGACCAGCAGCGCGGTGAAAGGAAAAGCCGGAGGGTCGGGTTCGAGCATGGGCGAGAGCAGGTGTCCTTCCATATGATGAATGCCGATGCAGGGCACATTCCAGGCAAGGGCGAGCGAACGGCCGAGGGCCGCGCCCACGAGCAGCGCTCCTGCCAGCCCCGGGCCGGCGGTGTAGGCGATGCCATCAATCTGGTCCGGACGGGTTTTGGCTTCCTGCATGACTGCCTGGATCAGGGGCAGCGCCTTGCGGATGTGATCGCGCGAAGCCAGTTCCGGCACCACCCCCCCGTAATCGAGGTGCAATTCGGTCTGGGAAAACAGCCGATGCGCCAGGAGGCCGTGGCCGGAATCGTAGAGGGCTACGCCGGTGTCATCGCAGGAGGTTTCTATCCCGAGAACGCGCATAGGCCGATTTTACACGCCGCCGGCCCGTTTCAGGGGCCAGCCGCCGGCGCCGGGCGCTGGATGTACAAATCCGGCGGGAATCTATAGAATCGCCGCCTTTCCGTATCTGACCGGCCCGTTTTACCGGGCCCAATTTGCGAGGAGCAAGATGCCTTCAGTCCGGGTTAAAGATAATGAGCCGTTTGAGATGGCGCTGCGCCGTTTCCGTCGCTCATGCGAAAAAGCGGGCGTATTCACCGAAATGCGTCGCCGCGAGCATTACGAAAAGCCTACCGAAATCCGCAAGCGCAAGGCCGCCGCGGCACGCAAACGCGAACTGAAGAAGCTCATGCGTCGGAACAATCCACGTCCTCCCGCACCCGCCGCTGCTGCCGGCACCCGCCCCTGATTTTCATCCGTCCCTTGGGCGATGAGCCTTAAGGAAAAAATCAAAGACGATATCAAGCAGGCCATGCGCGACAAGAACGAGTCGCGCGTGACCACGCTGCGCATGCTGAGCGCCGCCATCCAGCGGCGCGAGGTGGATGAGCGTATCCAGCTCGATGACGCGCAGGTCATTGCCGTGATCGAAAAACTCGTAAAGCAAGGCCGTGAGTCAATCGAGCAATATATGAAAGGCGGGCGCCCGGAACTGGCCGACAAGGAATCCGGCGAAATCGCCGTCTTCCAGGCCTATCTGCCGCAGCAGTTGGGCGACGCCGAAATCGACAAGCTTATTGCCGAGGCCATTGCCGCCACCGGGGCGAGTTCGGTCAAGGACATGGGTAAGGTCATGGGCGTGCTCAAACCCAAGCTCCAGGGCCGGGCCGACATGGGGCAAGTAGGCGGCAAAATAAAAACCAAACTCGGCGCCGCGTGATCCGGACCGCGTTATTTCCCGGTAAATCGGCTCCATAAATTCATTCCGTTCCCGCGCTTCACCGGCCTGTTTAGAATACCCGCATGGCCGGCCGCATCCCCAAGCAGTTCATTGACGAGTTACTGACGCGCAGCG
>DATICK010000026.1:0-6704 GCA_035456865.1 Sulfuricaulis sp. | reverse complement strand
TGTTCATAGCGCTTATCCTCTAAATAGTTGAGTGATGGTCTGCAAACCCCAGACCGGTGGTAAGCCGTGTGGCAAGCCGGGTCGCGTCGTCGATCGGGGCCTGACGCCGGGGTCCCCGGGTTTTGCCGTGGGTGCTAGTGTATCGGTGGGTGCGTGTTATCGTCAACGGACGGGAAACTGCGGCGGCATGCGATTTTCCCAAACAAGTGAGCGACGAACAGACCGTGGCGTGTCGCCTTAAAACCCTATCTGCTCGTCGAGGGCGATGGCGTGCTTTTTCTTTTCCCGACGAACAACATCAAGTATATCCAGGCGTACCCGGCGCCGCCGATCGCTTCCGCCGCTTTCAGAAAGTGAAGCGCGGTCCCAGGTAGAGGTAAAAGCTGCTGTCATGCGTGTCCGCGTGACCGTAAGCGAAATAGAGGGGTCCGATCGGAGAATCCACTCCCAGGAATACGCTGCCCGCGGTGATGGCGTTGTCGTAGGACGCATCTTTTCGATCCTGCCACACGTTGCCGCGCTCGAGGGTGACGCCGAGATAGGACCTAAGGAACTGAATGTCATTGATCCGACGATAGTAGGCCAGTGAAATCAGCCCCGCGGTCTGGCCGCTCAATTGATTTTGCTGCAATCCAGAGAGCCGCATGAAGCCGCCCAGCCGCACCCGCGCTCCCGGGGGCGCCGTGTTGTCCAACGTGCTGAAGCCAGAAATTCTGCCGTTCACGGTATTACGCCCCCAAGTGAAGGCATGAAGATAGTTCAAATCAGCCTGATCGTAATCCGTGCTGGCACCGAACCCATCGCGTGCGGCGCGATACTCGGCTCTGGCGAAATGGCCCGCGCGGGGAAAATTGACGTTGTCCAGTTTGTCATCGGTTAACCTCAGAAAAACATCACCCAGGTCCACGTCTGTGTCCGGCGCCGGAACACCGATGGTGCGCTCGGCCGTGCCGTTTTCGCGATGGTAGCCAAGCCTGACTTCGCCCCAAGTACCGAGCTCCCGGCCCGCCGCCAGTTCCAGCTTGGCGCTGGTCAGCCTGTCGCGTGAAAGCCGGTTGCCGGCGGCATCGAAAATGTCCTCATTGGTACTTCCGTAGCCGACCCTGCCGTTGACGAAGTAGCGGGACTCCGGATCCAGAGGCTGGTGTAGCTCCGTGATAATGGCCGGTTCATCACCCAGTTGCGCACCCAGGCGCCATTCTCCGTTGAGCGCGTTGATCTCGGTCCGCGTATAAAGAACGCCTACCTTGAATGTGCCATCACCCCTAAAGTTGTTGGCAGCGGCGATTCCGAATTGGAGGTAACCCGGACCCCAGGACTTCTCGTTGGCGCTGATCACCAGGACGTTCTTGTCGTCTTCACGCACCACGTCGTAGCGCACGGACTGGAATATCTCGAGCCCGTAGATCTGGCCGATGTCCTGCTCCAGTTGTTTCACGTCGAGCGGCTGGCCCGGCTTGGCCGAGATACGCACGGCAATGACGTCGTCTCCGACCCGGGAGTGATTGTCAATGCGCACGGAATCGATCACCGGCGCATCCAGCGGGGGCCGCACGTGCTGCGCGCGATAGCGCGCATAATCCTGCGGGCTGAGGGAATAGCGTCGCAAGGCGGCGATCGCTTCTCGCGCGCTGCGCTCGCCGATCGGAAAGGTCTCGGGCACACGTTCGAAGCTGCCACCGCCGATGTCTCCGAGCGACGGGCGGATAAGGACATCCTTCGGTCCCAGGGGCTTCAGCTGTTCTTCGGTGTTAAGAGTGAAAAGGTAGTTGGCGAGCTGTCCGGTGATATCCAGCGCACTGGTGATCTCCTTCCGGCTGAAAAGTCCGCTGCCCACGTCCACCACGATCAGAACTTCGGCACCCATGTCGCGCGCCACGTTCACGGGCACATTGTTGGCGATGCCGCCGTCCACCAGCAGCCGGCCATCGATTTCCACCGGATCGAACGCCGCCGGCACCGCCATGCTGGCGCGGATGGACTTGCTGAGGTTGCCCTTGGCCAGCACGACCGCCTTGCCGGTCTCGATATCCGTAGCCACGGCCCGGTAAGGAATGGGCAGGCGATTGAAGTCCTTCACATTGACCACGGGCAGGGTGAGCCGGTTGAGCTCCAGGTCGAATTTCTGACCGCGAATATAGGCAAGCGGCACCATAATCTTGCCGTCGTTGAAGCCCGGCTTGACCTTGAATGTGTAGATATAGTCGTCGCTCTTGCGCCTGAAAGATCGATCAGCGCGGCTGGGAGAGTCCTGGAACAGGTCTTCCCAGTCCATCGCCTGCATTTCCTTTGCAATCTCCTCCGAATTCATACCGGATGCATAAAGGCCGCCGACGATGGAACCCATGCTGGTGCCGACGACGTAATCGACGGGACTGCGCAACTCCTCCAATACCTTCAGCACCCCCACGTGGGCGCCGCCGCGCGCGCCGCCGCCGCCCAGCACCAGGCCGATGCGTGGCCGCCGGGCGGCGGCCGATTCGTCCGCCGCCAGGATAGCCGGTGCCGGCAACATGCACAAAACCGCCAACGCCAGGGCCGAAAGCCTCATCGTCCAACGATGCCTAATATTACTTGGGCACACTGACGATGTCCGTAGCATGGGACCCCTCCTTCTTATTATGTCAGAACGAACGAGCGCAGCGAGCGGGACTTCATTATCCTCGCGCGTGCTTCCGTCGTGTGCAAGCAGTTTCTCAAAGATGCCTCGATGCGTCTACGGAGACTGTGACTCATTCCGCTCGCCTTCAGCCTGTCGAAGGGCTAACCACGAACGGAGGGATTAACCAGAGCTTCGCAATTGGGAAGCCGGTAACTTGGCATCCGGCAATCTGGTGCGGATTCGCTGGGAGAAATCCGCGGCCTTGTCCGCAGCCTGGGCGCGCGCATTGACATGCGCGCGGCGCTGGAGCTCGGCGAATGGCAGACTGGTGTCGAGCCTCCCGATCTCGTACAGGTATTCGGGCACGTAGCCGCTCGCCAGTATCTTCCAGGAGAGCGGCGGATGACCCGGGTTGATGCGGGTATGCATCCAGATCGCGGTGGTGCAGTTGGTGGTGAGCGTGTTGTACCATTCCGGCCGGTCCTTGAGTGAGTTGATTTCCGCCAAGTATTGGAGAAACAAGTGGCGCCCATTCTCGATCGGGCCGTGCAGGCGATAGACATAGACATCCTCCGGCGGGTCCTTGCGGTAGTTGGTGCGCAGGCGGATCACGTCGCGCTCGTCGGCCACGACATAATAGAGTTCGTACTGCCGGAAAAATCCTTGTACTGTCGAATAGCCCTCGCCGCGCTCCTTGCGCGTTTCGATGGAGATGGCGAGATGATCCCCGCCCGCGAAGTCGAAACTCAGAAAAATGTGGGCGACGGCCGGCCCCATCCAGTAGGTAGCGACAAGGTCCACCCCATCGAGCTTGCGCAGGTCGAAGGTCTTGTCGTAGTAGCCGGGAGTGAAGTCGGTTTCGGTCCGGTAGTCGAAATTGCGGATGTTGTGCACCGTGATCCGGTCTTCGTCGATGGTCGCATAGGCCAGGCGCGCCACATCAGGTTGCCACACCCGGTCGTTCGAGGGCGCGAGGCTGAGCCACCACGCCAGCACCACGACAAACAACGCGAGAAAGGCGCCCACGAGGCGGGTGCGCCAGCGCGCGTTCGCCATGCCGGCGATGGCCGCAAGCCCGGCGAGCCCGAATGCGCCCGCCAGCACGGTCTGCACCGGGCTCCTCTGGGAATCGCCGAAATAGATCGCGAGCACACCCCAGCCGGCAAGCACGGTGAGGGCCAACGTCGCGACCAGCGCCACGGCCGCGTGCGCCACCATCCGCCCCATGCCGCGCTGCACCAATCGACCGGCGCGCGCCGCGTTCAGATGTTTATCGTCCAAAGCCACCTCTATCGTTCGCTGGATGGCATGCGCTACTTCAGCACCCGATCGAGTATCTGTCGAGCGTTCGCTGCTTTGTCATCCAGGATCGGGCGCATCTTATCCAGGGTAAGCTGCTCCTTTTCGTTCTTGAGCACCTGTTTCGGCTGGGTTCTGCGGACCGCGGCACCGAGCCGCGCGCCGGTTTGGCTGTCTGTCACTTGCACCTCCACTTGAATGGACACTACACGGTCGCGCGTGCCGGAAGCGGCTTCGGCGCCGGCAACAACCGCGGCGACGGGAATGTACTCATAGAACTTCAAATCCTCCGTCTGGGTGGCAACGCCGGTAAACGCGATTTGCAAACGCGCGACACCCGGACCCACCTGATTCACCAGCAGAAAGGATTTGCCGAGCTCGCGCCGCAGCGCCTCGTTGCTATAGGCGCCGATTTGCCGGAGGGTCTCTTCTGAGATCTGCGGCGTGGGCTTCGGCGCTGGAAAGAACACGATCGGGTCGACCATGAGCTTCAGGTACTCGCCTTTCGTGAGCTTGGGGCTTACCCAGCGCCTGATTTCATCGCCCTGCTCACCCTTCACGGGTTCGAGCTTGCTGTAGTCGCCCAGGTAGCCCGATAACTGCTGCTGCGGTGGTGTCGCACAACCGGCGACGAGCACCCCGACGAATGCCAGGACGTTTAATATCTTAGCGAAACGATACATGGGCTTCTCCTTAATAATATGTTGGCTGGAAACTGAATGCCGACATCGATGGCGAAAACATGGATCATGCTATGCGAAGCTTACCGTCGCGCGGAGGGATTGCTATTGGACTTTAGTCCTACGGGCGCCGCTGGGACGCGCCGTATCGAGCTATGCCAAGCAGCTCATCCCGGATTATCTGGAGAGCCTGGAAACCTCTGATTGAATCCCCTCCCCCTCAGAGGGTCAGGGCGGGGTATCTCTTCCGGTGCTGGCATAAAGCTTGACCGATTTGCGGCGATTCACAGGTAGGGCAACGGTTTCGCGGGCATTCGCCGTTATTGGCGAACCGGACCAGGCATACTTAAAATATATGCAATCTGGCGGGTGTTCGACCGGCAATGCCATGGTGCATGCCGCAGGCAGGAAGGATGCGGGTTTATTCTTGCCTGCGCCGTGGTGGCATCGCCGAGGATAGGGCCACCCGGTCGCCTCTAGAATGACGCAGTCACGAACGCGATCGGCCCCTGATAGACCACCTTCGCCGAGCCATGCCAATTCGAATTGTCGACCGACACATCGATGTTCACGGAGCGTGTGCCAAACCCGAAGCCGACGTTGCGAAATGGCTGATACAACACATCCACCGCCGTGTCCCGGATATCGCCCGAATAGGCACCGTACGACAACGACAGCCAGTCGGCACGCACCGACAGCGCCCACTGGTTCGTGAGGGCGAACATTCCGTACAGATTCGCCACCGGCAACGGCGCCAGCACGTCCGCCCCCTCCTCCCCGAGAGCCCCGGCGTTGATGTCCGCCTTCATCTTAGTCACGTGCGCACCAAAGCCGAGACCCAACTCCTTGTCACGCGTTTTGAAGAACGAATAACCGGCGCTCAAACGAAAATCGGAAAAGTCGTACGTCGAATCAACTGTGACACCTTTTGCGAACGTTTGATCACCCCAGGTGACATCCGCAGCAAGCGTCCGTGTCGCATCCCGCGAGAGTTTGAAGTATTCTGCCTCCATCCGCCAACGTTCGGTAAAGCGCCAGCGGAAACCGGCGAACCCCACCAAATTCCGGTCATCAAGACCGAGTGTGTCCTCGAAATTCACGCCCGCAGCCGCACCACCGCCGGATGGCTGCAGAAGCGCGGTGGTGGTACTCTTTGGAGAGTAGGCGCCGAGAACAAACGTAAAGGGATCGCGGAGCGCAGGATGATCCGGAGTCGTCCCGGCGGGTGTCGCATCCGCCGCCGCGGCAATCCCGGCATGAAAACCGCCCAGGACCGTCAACACCGTGAGCCAGCATCGTGTCTGCGTCATTGATGATCTCCTTCTTCGATTTGGATTGCGCGTCGACTTGGGATACTGCTGGAAATTGTTGCACAAAACGCGCTGCCTCAGATATTGGGCTTTGGTCCAACACGGCAACTGCCACGCCAGAAGCGACTGATACAACGGGATTTTTGCGCCAGTTTATCCGGAGAACCAGGACAGTCTTGATTGTGCCGGCTCACCGGCTGAGTAACGGTTCCGCGGGCATTCACCGTTATGGGCGAACCGGACCCGGCATACCTTATATATACACTTCAGACTGACGGCGCGCCGGAAGGCAACACAGGGCAGCTCCGATTTCGGTGCCGTTGGCCGCCCTGCAGACGGCGAACAACTGCGGTATGCTGGATTTCGAACCCATTCGACCACGGCTTTATGAACTGCAACCACGATCAGTCCGACCTCATTCCAGGCGTCCAGTGGCTGCAGCCGGACATCACGGCCGGGCTGACAACGGCCCGGGTGATTACACAATGAAACATCGCATCGGAGATGGAATGCTGCGCTTCTGGGCCGAGGACCGTGGCCTCTCCATCTTCCTTGCACTGCTGGTCGCCGTCGTGTTCGTACTGCCGGTGTTCGGTCGTCCGGGACCGCTGGACTCGCTCGCCGGCGACATTGTGTTCTCAGCGCTGCTCGTGGCCGGCGCACTGACCTTGACCGAGCGCCGCTGGCTGCGCTGGGCCGTGCCACCGTTCGCCGCGATCGCATTGCTGATACGCTGGGCCGGCGTGGCCACGGGTTCCGGCGATCTCGTCGCGTGGCGCGAACTCTCCACGTTGGTGACACTCATGCTGTTCA
>DATICK010000025.1:0-4205 GCA_035456865.1 Sulfuricaulis sp. | reverse complement strand
CTCATCTCGTCTTCGAGATTGACCGGAATGGTTTCTTTGGCGAATTGTTCCATGTCGAAATCAGTTAACCGATCGCGGTTAACTTATTGATAAATAACTTATAAGTAATTGTTTTTCTGCCTGTTCCGGAACCGGTGGAAGCGCGGAATTCTAGCATGCCTACCCCCCTATCTGCACTTAAAAACCGGGGGGTTGGATGGCGTGAGAGGCGGTAAAAAACGGCTTAAAACAAGCTACTTTTTGGTGCTTTTCATCATCGCGACCATCTTGCCCCGGGTGGGGTTTTTCACCACGCCTTTTTCGGTCACGATGGCGTCAATCAGCTCGGCAGGAGTGATATCGAAGGCCGGGTTCCAGGCCCTAGCGCCCTTGGGCGAGGTGTGCATGCCGCCGTAATTCAATACTTCAGACTCGGCGCGGGTCTCGATGGGGATGCCGTTGCCGTCCGGGGTAGACAGGTCCACGGTGCTGGTGGGCGCCACCACCATGAACTTCACGCCGTGGTGGCGTGCCGCCACCGCCGTCATGTAGGTGCCGATCTTGTTGGCGGTATCGCCGTTGGCGGCGATGCGATCGGCCCCGACGATGACCCATTTCACCTTGCCCTGCTTCATTAAATAGGTCGCGGCGCTGTCGGCGAGCAACGTTACCGGGATGCCCTCCTGCACCAGCTCCCAGGCTGTTAAACGCGCCCCCTGGAGCCAGGGGCGTGTCTCGTCGGCGTATACCTCCTTGATTCGCTTGGCGGCGAAACCGGAACGCACGACGCCCAAGGCTGTCCCGTAGCCGCCGGTCGCGAGCGCACCAGTGTTGCAGTGCGTCAGCACTCCACAGCCCGGCTCGATCAGCGCCGCGCCCAGCTCGCCCATACGCCGGTTGGCGGTGATGTCGTCGGCGTGGATGCGTTGCGCCTCTGAAAGCAGCCGCATCACCGGATTGCCCGGAATACCGGCATTGATGAGATCGCGCATATGTTCCACTGCCCAGCGCAGATTCACCGCCGTTGGGCGTGCTTCGGCCAGCAGATTCAAATCTGCCTGAATCGCCTCGTGCCAGCTGTTGCGGTTCTCCTTATAACGGTCCCGCGCCGCCAGCACCACGGCATAGGCCGCCGTCACCCCGATCGCCGGCGCCCCACGCACCACCATGTCCGTAATCGCCTTGGCGCTTTCCGGGAGATGGTCGAGATAAAGGCATTCGAATTTTCCGGGCAGGATGCGCTGGTCGATGAGCTTCAACCGGCCGTTTTCCCATTCGACGGCGCGGATTTTGTCGTAAAGGATGGTATTAGATGGGGCGCTCGCCATGGCGGGCAAAGTATAACGTATGCCCCTGATCCACGCCCAGACACCTTGCGTGGACGTCCTTGCCGGTGGGAGGTTTAGATTGGCCGCAAAAGCAGCAGTAAAAGACTTCCGCTGTATCGGCCTCTTGCCACCAACACTCACCCCGGGGGATCACGGCACGAAACAACAAAAACTCTTTGCAGGCCTATTCGCCATTTTGTTACTGGTTTTCAGAATATTTTTTATATCAGCGAAAACTATGTCCTGAGCCCGGTTGTTCAATTATTAAAATTATTTATATCGCTGTATGCGCGATAGCGCACAGTCTCGCTTGAGGTACGCAGGGACAATGACCGTCAGGAATAGAAGGCGCAGGTCCGAATATTTTTTTCACAATGCAACTTTGCGTGAAATCAAGGTTTCGTAAGTACGGCCCTGCCAATATAACGTTAATCCACGCTATAGGTACTTTATCGAAAGATTTGCAAAGATTTGCGTGGGTTTTCATCTTTGCAGAAAGGAGAACTGACATGGAACTGAAACCAATATTATTGGCCAGCCTGATATCAGGCGGATGTCTTGTTGCAACCCCGCTAAGTTTTGCCGCTTCGGATCTTATGAGCAGCGGCTATGCGCATGACAATGCGGGAAGTGTCGTGCGCAACAACAGCGGTGACTGCGTGCGCACTTCAGACTGGAGTCCGAAGTCGGCGACCACCGAATGCGACGCCCATCTGCTGCCGCCGCCTGTCGCCGAAGCACCGCCCCAGGCCGAACCCGCAGCTCCACCGGCGGCCGAAATCGCTGCTATCGAACCGCGACCGGAACCCATCAGTATCGCCGAGAAAGCCCAGTTCGGATTCGATCAGACAGCACTGAGAGCTGAAGACAAACAACGGCTCAACGAAGCCCTTGTCCAGATTAAGAATCTTCCTGAAGACGCAACTATTCAGATCACGGGCTACACCGACAACGTCGGCAGCGAGGAATATAACAAGGACTTGTCGATGCGCCGCGCCCAAGCCGCACAGGAATATCTCGTGAGCAACGGCGTCGATCAGAAACGCATCGTGCTGTCGGGCATGGGCGAGTCGAATCCCATAGCGAGCAATGACACCGCCGATGGTCGTGCCATGAATCGCCGTGTCGAGGTCGTGGCCGAATCGAAGTAAGCGTTAAGGCGCGACAGCAGGCAGTATTTGGTTTGTGGGGGTGATGCACTACCCCATATGAAGTTTTGTAGTCTCACCAAGTGGGGTCAGCGAAAGCTGGCCCTTGTTTTTTGGTTGAGCCGCCTGCGGCGGCGTATTACATGTGGGTAGCTGACCCACAAGTAGGTTTTGAGATCGCGCGCAAAGCGCGCGATACCATTCAAGGCCTGTTGCTGCCCGGGGTGCAACAAAACCCGTTGCACCCGTTTGGCGGCGTGAACACACGTTAAGTGTGTTCACGAAAACTCCGCCTCACCCCGCCTTTGCGGGGATGACAGCATGAATAAACGCCCGCCTTCGCTGGCATGACAGACAATATATCTTCGCCTTAGCGGGAATTGCAGAACATGTGGAGACTTTCGCGACAATAACTACCCTCGGGTATACTCCCCCCGCCCAAATAAAATACCACCCCATGCAAACCATCGACACCTTAATAAATGCCCGCTGGGTGATACCCGTCGAGCCCGACGGCAAGACACTGGACCACCATAGCATCGCCATCCTCGGCGGAAAGATCTTCGAAGTTCTGCCGACGGCCGATGCCGCCAAGCATTATCGCGCGACGGAAACGGTCGATCTCCCGCATCATGCCGTCATTCCGGGCCTGGTGAACGCGCACACCCACTCCGCCATGAGCCTGTTCCGCGGTCTCGCGGACGATCTGCCGCTCATGGACTGGCTGAACAATCACATCTGGCCGGCGGAGACGAAGTGGGTCAGCCCCGATTTCGTGCGCGACGGCACCGAGCTCGCCATCGCCGAGATGCTGAAGAGCGGCACCACCTGCTTCAGTGACATGTATTTCTTTCCCGACGTCACGGCGCGAGTCTGCCACGACGCCGGCATGCGCGCCTGCATCGGGCTAATCATGGTCGACTTCCCGAGTGCCTGGGCGCAGAACGCGGATGAATACCTGCACAAGGGGCTCAAGCTGCACGACGAGTTGCGCAACAGCGAGCTCGTCACCACCGCCTTCGCGCCGCACGCGCCGTACACAGTCTCAGACGCGCCGTTCGAGAAAATCCGCATGTATGCCGACGAGCTGGATATTCCCATCCAGATGCACGTGCACGAAACCGCGCACGAAGTGGACGACGGCATGAAGCAACACGGCATGCGGCCGCTGGCGCGGCTCGTCAACCTCGGGATTCTCGGTCCACGGCTGATCGCGGTGCACATGACGCAGTTGCTGCCAGCCGAGATCGAATTGCTCGCCAGGGACAACGTCAGCGTCGTCCACTGCCCGGAATCCAATCTGAAACTCGCGAGCGGCTTCTGTCCGGTGCAAGCACTGGTGAAGGCGGGCGTGAACGTGGCGCTCGGCACCGACGGCGCGGCCAGCAACAACAACCTCGACATGCTCGAAGAAATACGCATCGCCGCCCTGCTCGCCAAGGGCGTGAGCAATGACGCCACCGCGATCCCGGCGCACACCGCTCTACGTATGGCGACACTCAACGGCGCCAAGGCGCTGGGCATCGAGACGCGCACCGGTTCGCTCACCGCCGGCAAGGCGGCGGATATAGCGGCCATTGATCTTTCCGCCATCAGCAGCCAGCCGGTTTACGACCCGGTGTCGCAGATCGTCTATACCGCCACGCGCGATCAGGTCTCGGACGTGTGGGTGAACGGCCGGCATCTGCTCGCGAAACATCAGCTGACTGGCTTGGACGAAGCGGCCCTGCGGGACAAGGCGCGGGCTTGG
>DATICK010000024.1:0-9348 GCA_035456865.1 Sulfuricaulis sp. | reverse complement strand
GTTTCGGCAGCTGTACGATGCGACGGCACCGTCTCTGTTTGGCGTGGCGCTTCGTATAGTCAGACAACGGGATCGCGCGGAAGAGGTGCTGCAGGATGCGTTCGTCAATGCATGGAACCGGGCCGCCGGGTATCAGGCCGCCTTGAGCCAGCCGATGACCTGGCTGACGGCCATTGTGCGCAATCGCGCCCTGGATGAACTGCGCAGCGGCGCTCGCCACCGCGCGGAATCCCTGGAAGACCGGGAGAGCGGAGGCGCGCGCGAGATCGAAGACGAGCGACCGAATCCGCTGCGGTTATTTGAGCAAGCGGCGGATGCCCTCGCCATCCGCGACTGCCTGGATGCGATCGACGGACCGCAGCGTCAGTGTCTGGCGCTGGTCTATTACCACGGGCTCAGCCATTCCGAGGTTGCCGACCATGTCGGCTCGCCTATCGGCAGCGTCAAGGTCTGGTTACGGCGCGGACTGGAAAAACTGAAACGCTGCCTGGAGCGGCTGGCATGAATTACGATCGCCCGGAACTCCTCGATAGACTCGCTGCCGAGTACGTGTTCGGCACGATGAACGCGCGCGTCCGGCGCCGGTTCCAGAAAATTCAGCGCGCACTGCCGGCGGCACAGCAAGCGATTCAGGTTTGGGAGCAGCGAATGACGCCGCTGGCGCGGTCGGTGCCGCCGGAACAACCTTCCGCCGCCGCGTGGGAAGCGATCGATCGCCGGACCGGCGGCCAGGCGTCACGACCGGTCGCTCCGGCATCCGCCTGGCTCGCTTGGCTCAAGCCCGCCCTCGGCGTGGCCTTCGGTGTGCTCGCCACGCTCGGACTGGTCAGGCTTTATCCCACCTCCGTGGTGCCCGTGGACGAAATCGTGCAGCAGCGCGGAACGTTGCCGGCGAGTTATGTCGGCTTGCTCACGGATTCCGCCAACAATCCGGTGGTGCTCGCCAGCTCGACCCGCTACGGCAGGATCATGACGATCAAGATATTGCGCAAGGTCGATGTGCCCCCCGGCAAGGTGTTGCAGCTCTGGGCGTTGCCCAAGGAAGCGGCCGCCTTCCCGCTTGGCGTGGTACCGGCCGAGGGCCAAAGCTCATTCCCGATGGCGGATACTTCGGAAAAACTGCTATCCAGCGTGCCGCGCCTCGCGGTTTCGGTCGAGGATGCACCGGCACGCGCAGGCGCAGCGCCCGCGCCGTACTTGCTCACCGGCAACTGCGTCAAGCTCTGGTAGTTCTTGCCCCGCCCACGCGCGGGAAATAAATCTGTACCGGCTGTCTCCAATCCGCTGAGTCGCTCCGTATATCGGTACAGGTTGCGCAATGACGCGCTGCCCCAACCCAGATACAGGAGACGACATCATGAACAAGCTGATACTTGCCACCTTGGCAACGGCCTTCACGGCCAATGTAGCCATCGCGCAGTCGGTTACCGAAGCGAATGGAATTCTCGCCGACGCTTCCGGCCGCACCCTCTATACATACGACAAAGATGCGAGCAACAAGAGCAACTGCAACGACGGTTGTGCCGCGAACTGGCCCCCGTTCCTGGTGAAGGATGGCGATAGCACCCCAGCGACCTTCAGCGTGATCACGCGCGACGACGGCGCCAAACAATGGGCGTTGAACGGAAAACCCTTGTACTTCTTCGCTGCCGATGCCCAGGCCGGCGAGGCGAAAGGTGACGGTAAAGGCGGCGTGTGGCATGTCATCCGCGGTGCGAGCAAGCGCTCGGAGGCGAAACCCGCGCCGGATTCGCAGGCTGCCGACGGCTACCGTTTCTTCGGCAGCAGTTACTGAGTCAATGGAGGAAACCATGTACAACACATCGAAGCTTACGGTCTTATTGCTGGCGCTCTTCGCCGCCGGCTGCGCGAGCACTCTGGCATCCAGGTCTACGGCCCAGGTGCCGGATCAGCTCAAACCCGGCGCGAACGAATCTCTGGCACTGATCGCTCATGCCAACGGCGTGCAGATTTACGAATGCCGTGCCAAGAAAGATCAAGCAGGGATTTACGAATGGGTATTCGTGTCTCCCGAAGCCGATCTTTTCGACGCGGGCGGAAACCGGATCGGCCGACACTATGCCGGCCCACATTGGGAATCGACCGATGGCAGCAAGCTCCTGGGTGCGTTAAAGGAGCGCGCCGAAGCGCCAGCGGCCGATGCCATCCCCTGGCTGCTTCTTGCCACGAAGTCGGACGGCCCGGAAGGCGCGTTCAGCAAGGTCACGAGCATACAGCGCTTAAGTACGGTGGGCGGTGTGGCGCCCAAGGCCGGTTGCTCTCAAGCCGCGGCCGGGACCTCTGCGCGTATTCATTACACAGCAGACTATTACTTCTTCACGGCGAAGCCCGCGCCAGCGGCGCGGGCTGCCAAGGGCTGGTCCTACAGCAGCAGTTATTGAGCGTTGCGCCTGATCGAGAGAGAAAATTGGGGTCGTATCACAGTTTCCGCTAATATGTTCGGAACTGTGATAGGACCCCGGTTGGTCTTAATACATCAGTATCTGACATCTAAATTACGTTGGACATTGAACGATGCGTAGAAGGGTTTGACCATGGACCACAAACAAGTGTCCGACACCTGGGAGCGCGGGGACCCCTATGAGCAGTATGCCGGTCGCTGGAGCCGTCAGGTCGCGCCCCTGTTTCTCTCTTGGTTAGATATTCCTGCTGGCCGGAAGTGGCTGGACGTGGGATGCGGTACGGGGGCGCTGTGCGCGGCGATTGTGGACCACTGCTCGCCGTATTCGGTTACCGGAATCGAACCCTCGGAAGGATTTATCAAGACGGCAAAGGAGAATCTCGCGGGCCGAGCAGTGTTTCACCAAGGCAGCGCGACAGCGATCCCGCTGGATGACGCGTCGGTCGATGTTGTGGTCTCGGGGCTGGTCTTGAACTTCGTTCCGGATCAGCGCGCCGCACTCGCCGAGATGGCGAGAGTGACGGGCAACGGAGGAAAAATCGGGGCGTACGTCTGGGACTACGCCGGAAAGATGGAACTCATGCGACTCTTCTGGGATGCAGCGGTCGAACTAAACCCCGAGGCCGCGAAGATGGACGAAGGGATCCGCTTTCCACTGTGCCGCCCAAAGGCACTCGTGGAGCTCTTCGAGAGTGCCGGACTGAATGGGGTCGAGGTGATGGCAATCGACATTCCGACGCCGTTTGCGAGTTTCGAAGATTACTGGAGGCCATTTTTGGGTGGCCAGGGTCCCGCCCCCGCCTACGCCATGTCGCTCAGTGAGGCCGCGAGAGCGCGCCTGCGAGACCGTATACGCGAGCGCATACCCGTGGAAGCGGACGGGTCAATCGCTTTGACCGCCCGGGCTTGGGCAGCGCGCGCAACCGTTGCATGAATTAAACGGAACAAGCTCGATTTTCACGCCGGAATATCCCCAAATTTTCCGTGATGAAGATCGACGAACGCTTGTGAAATCTGTTCCTGCGTATTCATGACGAAGGGTCCGTGACCGACGACAGGTTCATCGATAGGCTGCCCGTTCATCACAAAGATGGTTGCGTTTGAGGTGGCTTCGATCACCGCGTCGTCACCGGCACGCTCGAAGATGACGAGCTCGGTTTCGCCCGCGGTGTCGACGTCGTTTACCTTGATGCTGCCTTTCATGACATACAGCGCCGCCGAATAGCCATTGTGCAGGGGCAATTGCAGCCGATGACCGGCGCGCAGTTGCACATCGAGCAGGCTGATCGGGGTAAATGTTTGTGCCGGCCCGGTGGCGCCGGAAAATTCACCGGCAATCACTCGCACCGCACCGCCGTTCCCGGGAAGCGGGACGACCGGAATATCGCGCGCGAGCAGCGTTTGATAGCGCGGTTTGGTCATCTTCGAGTTCGCCGGCAGGTTAACCCAGAACTGCAACATTTCGAACCGGCCGCCGCGCTTGGCATAATCGCGGCCGTGCATTTCCTTGTGCAAGACGCCCGCGCCGGCGGTCATCCACTGCACGTCGCCGCTGCGAATGGTGCCGCGGTTGCCCGCCGTGTCTTCGTGGTCGACCTCGCCCTCGTAAGCGATGCTCACGGTTTCGAAACCGCGGTGCGGATGCCAGTCGACACCGCGCGGTTTCTCGGTCGGCTCAAACTGGGCCGGGCCGGCGTGATCGAGGAGCAGAAAGGGTGTGAGCTCAGCAGCAAGGTTCCGGTAACTGAATATCGAATGCACCGGAAAACCGTCACCGACCCAGTGACCTTCGCCGCGGTGGTGAATGCTTAGTACCCTTTTCATGACCTTGCCTCGTTTTATTAGCGGTTATGCCCAACACAATGCGTCGCCAGTTTATGGGGCCTATTCATTACAATACAACGTAATGGCTCAACCGCTGGAATTCAGCAATTGGGTTCAGATCGCGGTTTCCGCTAATATGCTGAGAAACTGTGACATAAACCCGGTCAATACAATCAGAAAGGTTTCATGACGCTCCCCAGCATAATGGTAATCGTTGCAACGATGCTCTTCCTTGTCCTGGAAAGGGTGTTCCCTGGTCGTGAACTGCCGAACTCGAAAGGGTGGTATGGCCGGGCGCTGTTGGTGAATCTGGCGCAACTGCTGATTATCCTGGCGACTGCGAGGATGTGGATTCAGATATTCGGCGACGTATCGCTGTTCAAGTTGTCCGCCTGGGACATGCCGCTGGCGGAAGGGTTCGTGGGCTGGTTCATCGGCACGTTCTTCTTCTACTGGTGGCATCGGCTGCGGCATGCGAAAGGATTCTGGCTGGTTTTTCACCAGGTCCATCACTCGCCGTCACGCATTGAAATATTGACGTCGTTCTACAAGCACCCCGTTGAGATATTGAGCGATGCCATTCTCAGCGCGCTGGTGCTGTATCCGTTGCTGGGTTGTTCCATGATGGGGGCTTTCTGGTACAACTTTTTCGGCGCCACGGGCGAGTACTTCTACCATGCCAACGTCCGGACACCCCAATGGCTTCGATTCTTTATCCAGACCCCCGAGCTTCATTCCATTCATCACCAGTACGACGTACACAAACACAATTTCGCGGATATCCCACTTTTGGATCGTCTGTTCGGCACCTATTAAAGACACGACCAAGTTCGCCGATCGCTGTGGTTTCCCCAAAGGGGCTGAAGAAAAGCTCGGGGAGATGCTGGTGTTTAAGGATGTTTACTACGAAGATACCGCCTGACATAGTGATCATTAGAGAAGAAACGGAATATTCGAGCCTGGCCCGTTTAATTCGCAGGCGGTGACCCTGTTCGTGATAAATCATGACTTCCTGATCCACCGGTTTGCGCGTGCTGGCGCGGCGCTCGAGGATCATGTTGCACCCCCCTTCAGTACCAAAGCCATTATACGCGGGACGCGAATCGCGAAAAGAGGATATTACGTTGTGTTGCCGTCAAAGCCTGAAAATGCGGGTCGAAAAACCAATAACAAGCAATCAAGCAATTAAGAGCAAGGGACAGACCACGGTTCATTTCGACCGGATTGGAAAACGTGGTCGGTCCCCGGTCTTGCTCGCGGTCTTGCTTTCTACGGGCGGGCGAATTCGGGGATGCGAAAGCGCCGGCGATAGGCGCCCGGGGCGAGGCCGGTTGTGCGCTTGAACAGCCGCCGGAAGAAAGCCGCATCTTCATAGCCGACCCGCCAGCTGATCTCGTCGACCGACACGTCGGTGCGCTCGAGCCGGCGCTTCGCATCTTCAATGCGCAGACGCTGGACGTAGACGATCGGGGTGAGGCCGGTCGCGGCTGCGAAGCGTCGCTTGAAAGTACGTTCGGCGAGCTTCGATCGCTTGATCATCTCCTCCACGGGATTGGCGATCGAGAAATGCCTGCTCAACCACTGCTGCGCGCCCTGGATTTCGGCGTCGCCGTGGTCGCTCCTGCCTTCGAAAATGATGTACGGCGTGAGCCCGTCCTGGTGCCATTGCAGCGCGAACAGGCGCGCGACTTCCTGCGCGGTGGTCGCCCCGGCGTAGCGCGCGATGAGGTAAAGCACCATGTCGTGCCAGGTCGTCGAGGCGCCGGAGCTCACCAGCTCCTCGTGCCGTCCGGCGATCACGAGCGTGCGCTCCGGGTGAATCGGCACGGCCGGATACGCGGCCGTGAACGCCCGCGCGTAGCTGAAGTGCACAGTGGCGTCCTTGCCGTCGAACAGCCCGGTCTCGGCCAGCAGGAAGATTCCCGAGCAGGCCGAGCACAGCACCGCGCCGCGTTCGTGCATGGCGTGCGCCCACTCGACCAGGCGCGGATAGCGCCCCTTCTCCCAGCCGCCGCGCAGCACCACCGACGGGACGATCACGATGTCGCTCGCCTCGACGGCGCCGATTGCCCGCTGCACCGTGACCGGCACGCCGCTCGCCAGTTCCAGCAGGCCGGCCGCCTCGCCCACGATCTCGGGCCGGAACGGCGCCCGCGGGCCGGACCCGGCGTGCGACAGGTCCATGTGCGCATGCGCGTTCATGACGTCGTAGATCCCGAACAGCGTGGAGGCCGCGCCGTCGGGCAGCGCCACGAGACTGACGCGAACGGGATTCGATCCGGGGTGGGCCGAAAGTTTGGCCATGGCGCGGCCAGTATGGCACGAATGAACCGATTCCGGGCAGATCCGCCTCTGGGGTAGCGCCGGTCTGCCTGCGATCCTAGCCGCGAAGTTTGAATCCCCTCAACTCGCGCAACAGGAGGCAATGACTATGGATGCACCCGTGATCGATCGAACCAAACTGGACGCGTTTCTCGTGCGCGCGGTCGGCGACCTGTCCGCCGGCTACGGCGGCGTGATGGTGAGCCTGGGCAGCAAGCTCGGGCTCTACAAGGCCATGGCCGGCGCCGGCCCGGTGAGCTCGCGCGAGCTCGCGGAGCGCACCGGCTGCGCCGAGCGCTACGTGCGGGAGTGGCTCAACTCGCAGGCGGCAGGCGGCTACGTCGGCTACCACGCCGTCAGCGACACCTACGAGCTTTCTCCCGAGCAGGCGATGGTGCTGGCCGACCAGGACAGCCCGGTGTACCTGCCGCACGCCTGGCAGGTGCCGGCCTCGATGTGGTTCGACGAGGACAAGGCCATCGAGGCCTTTCGCACCGGCAAGGGCGTGGCATGGGGCGACCACGACGGCCGCCTGTTCTGCGGCGTGGCCGCCTTCTACCGCAATGCCTATCGCGGCAGCCTGGTGCCGGAGTGGCTGCCGGCGCTCGACGGCATCGTCGAGCGGCTCGAGAGCGGCATCACCGTGGCCGACGTGGGTTGCGGCCAGGGCCACTCGACCCTGCTCATGGCCGAGGCCTTCCCGCGCTCGCGTTTTCACGGCTTCGATGTGCACGAGGCGTCGATCGAAGAGGCGAGGCGCAATGCCGCCGAGGCGGGCCTGGGCGAGCGGGTCGCGTTCGAGGTGGCGCGGGCCGCGGACTATCCACGCCGGAAGTACGACCTCATCTGTTTCTTCGACGCCCTGCACGACATGGGCGATCCGGTCGCCGCGGCCCGGCACGCTGCCGCGGCGCTCGCGCCGGACGGCACGGTGTTGCTGGTGGAGCCGTTCGCCAACGACCGGGTGCAAGACAACATCTCGCCGGTCGCGCGCATGTACTACGCCGCCTCGACCACGATTTGCTGCGCGCACGCAATCTCGGACGGCGGGCACCTCGTACTCGGCGCGCAGGCGGGAGCGGCGCGCCTGGCCGAAGTGTTCCGCAAGGCGGGGTTCACGCACTTCCGGCGCGCGGCCGAGACGCCCTTCAACCTGATTCTCGAAGTGCGCCGCTGACAGCGCCAAAAAGTAAATGGGGCATAGAAGTTAAAGACTGGAACCAGTTTCAAAATTATTCCCCCTCCCCTTGCGGGAGGGGGTTAGGGGGAGGGGAAAGAAAAAGGCGAAGGAAGGATTAAATGATCCCTCCATTCCCCGTCACCGCCCGCTCAAATCCGCGGGCCACCGGTCCAGTAGCGGTCGGCAATCGCCTTCTGCTCGGGCGTCAGCACGTTGTACAGATCGGTGCGCGCCTTCTGCACCGCCTTCATGCCCGCGAGCCGCTGCTCCATGAACGCGATGTGCGCCTCCGGATTCGGCCCGGCGCTGCGCATGGCATTGTGGGTGGCGAGCATCGACTCCGCCTGGCCGCGCACCGCGGTCTCAAAGAAGAGGATCAAGGGGTCAGAGTATTTGAAAAGTAAGGTTAGCTTTTTATTTCAAGTACTCTGACCCCTTGATCCACTCTAGAGATTGAGGGCGGGAAGAGCCTGCTCGAAAATTAGGGCGAGATCGCAGTTTCCACCAAATATAGGAATAATTGAGCCTGGCCCCTTTTATTGCGTCCCCTTTTACGTTTGGATCAGAGAATAATTGAATTAAAGGGGCCAGGCTCGATTATCGGGCCCGGCCCTTGATTCACATCTCACGCCACCTTCTTCTTAGGCTGCCACGCCTCGGCCTTGAACTGATCGTTCAGCGGCACGTGCGCGATATGGTCCACGTAGTTGTTGAACGTCTTCATGCCCACGCCGAGCAGCACCTCGATGACCTGCGCCTTGGTGTAGCCGGCCTTGAGGAACGCCGTGATATCGGCCTCCGTCACCCAACCGCGCTGTTCCACCACTTTGCGGGTGAAGATTACGAGCGCGTCGAGCTTCGCGTCCGGCAAGGGTGCGCGCTCGCGCGTCGCCGCGACCGCCGCCGGATCCGCCTTGGCCATATGTTTGGCGATCGTCGAGTGCGCCGCCACGCAGAACTGGCAGTCGTTCGCCTCGGAGACGGCGATTGCCACGAACTGTTGTTCGGCGGGCGAGAGCGAGGACTTCGAAAACGCCTCGCCGATCGCGAGCGCCCCTTGCAGTGCCGCCGGGGACTCGGCGAACACGGCATAGAGATTGGGCACGAAGCCGAAGGCCTTCTTGAGGCCCTCGAGCATCGGCCGGCTGGCGGCCGGTGCGGTTTCCAGGCTGTGAACGGTAAAGTTCGTCATGTCAGTCTCCTCTTATAAGGTTGCCGCGAAACAGGCCCCTTGCCCGTTTCATCGGGGAGGCGTAGGTTGGCAGATCATGATGGTACGAATAAGCCCTAAAAGTCCTGATTTCATGTCCAAAACACCGGATATCGATCTTTTATCGGTCGTCCTGCGAAGCCTGCGGCTGCGGGCCGGTATCTTCCTGCACGGCAGTTACTGCGGGGCGTGGGCGCTCGATTCGACCGGTGTCACGCGCGCCACGTTTCATCTCATCGGACGCGGCCAGGCCTGGCTGCACCGCGAGGGCGAGCGCGAGCCCATGATCGTGCGCGGCGGTGATCTGGTGATGTTCCCGCACGCCGCCTGGCACCAGCTCTCCGGCACGCCGCAACGCCAGCCGGGCATGCAGCTCAACGCGACCGGCGA
>DATICK010000023.1:0-9090 GCA_035456865.1 Sulfuricaulis sp. | reverse complement strand
ACGGCCTTCATCATCCAGGTCGCGTCCGATAATCTCCAATACCGTGTGGTCGCGCTCATTGCGGGTGCTGACGATGTTACCGCCCCAGCGCACGACCGATTCGCGATACTGTTGTGGCTGTTCGCGCACCTGCGCGATTTGTACGTTTCCCGGCGCCGCGGTGCGGATGGCCTCCGGTACCGTACTGGCGCAGCCGCCGAGCACGACGACTGCGACGAAACCAGCTATATAGGTACGCATAAACCAATACCTCGCTGTGCGGCTGAGGCGCTGACAATTCATTAGACCATTATTTTGCCCATAATGTTCGTTCCGGTGTAATGCTTATAATAGCGGTCAGTTACCGCTCCCCCTGGCTTTATTATTCTTCGGAGATATCATCATGCGCATGAATCGGTTCTTCCTTATGTTGTCAGGTATCGTCCTCTCCTTTCCGGTCCAGGCAGCAGATGTCCTTAACGTCAGGCTGATGACGCTCGACCTCGCGCGCGACATCGCCAACCACACGCTGGAGGCCTGCCGCAAACAGGGCTACCAGACGGCAGTAGTGGTGGTGGACCGCGCCGGCGACCCGCAGGTGGTGTTGCGTGATGTTTATGTTTCGCGTCATGCCATCGAAATTGCCACACGCAAGGCCGGCGCGGTCATCCTTTCGGGCATCAGTTCCGGCGAGCTCCGCAAGAATCGCGCCGACATGCGCGCGGAACTGAACGAAATTCCGGGAGTATTTCTGCTGCAAGGAGGCCTGCCGATCCGCGCCGGTGGCTCGTTGATCGGCGCGGTGGGGGTGAGCGGGGCACCTGGCGGCGAAAAGGACGAGGCCTGCGCCGCGGCTGCTATCAAGGCGGTGCAGGAACGGCTCGATTTCGCGGAGTGAACGAGGCGGTGACCATGCCTGAGCGATTCATCAGTGAAGCCATCCAGCCCGTGGCCGCCACGTTTGACACCGCGCGCATGGCCGCGGGAGAGCCGGGGTTGCCGCAGAAGTTCGAGTGGCGCGGCCGGACCTTCAAAGTGGCGGCTGTGCTGCGTACCTGGCGCGACACCGGCAAGTGCCGCCACGGCAGTCCCGAGTTGTATGTTCGCAAGCACTGGTACGAAATTGCCACGACCTCCCGTGACACAATGAAAATCTATTGTGACAGGCAGCCTCGCGGCGGACGGCATGGTGCGCGATGGTGGTTGTTCAGTATTCGCGAGCCGGAGGCAGACCGGAGAACATCAAAGCGAACAAATCAAACTATTCTTCGATAATCGCTCGGCATCCCGGGGATACATGAAAATATTTATTGCTTTTTTTATGTTGATTTCCGGTGCTTGTGCCTTCGCCGGCAGCGACGGCGCGCACCAGGCAAAATTAACTTCTCCTGCCGATAAACAGAAAAAAGCCGGGACAGATATTATTTCGTATCCTGAGATCAATGTTAATCAAGTCGTCGCTGTATTTCTTGGTTCTGTGGACAGGGGTGAGTTGAGTGTTTTTGACAAGCCGATCACCCGTTCCATGCTCAAGCCGGTACGAGTTGAATATGTGTATTCATTGGATCAGCATCTACCGACGGTCAGCGTGTTTTCGGAAATAACAGTGCCGATATCTTTTCCCGATATGCCGGACGTTTTCGTCAAAGGCGTCACCGGGGTATTGGACTGGAACGGCCATATCACCGAATCCATCGCGCATTGCCAATAGACTGATTTAGGGGTGGCAGATGAAACAGGATAGATCTCATGATTCTTCATCACCAGATCATTCCTAAGCGCTACGGGTACGCGTGAAAATGCCAATTTTCCATCGTGAAAGGCACCGTACTCAACACATAGGCTGGTTGCGCGCCGCCGTGCTGGGCGCGAATGACGGCATCGTGTCGACGGCGAGCCTGGTAGTGGGCGTGGCCGCCGCGGACGCGACCCACAGCGCAGTATTGGTGGCCGGAGTCGCCGGTCTGGTTGCCGGCGCCATGTCCATGGCCGCGGGCGAGTATGTGTCGGTCAGCTCCCAGTCGGATACCGAAAAGGCGGACCTCGATCGCGAGCGCCGGGAGCTCGCGGCAGATATCGACCACGAGCACAAGGAACTGGCAGCGATCTACGTCGATCGCGGGCTCGATCCCGAACTTGCCAGGCAGGTCGCCGTACAGCTGATGGCCAAGGACCCGCTGGCCGCCCACGCGCGCGATGAACTCGGCATCTCGGAAATGATCACGGCCCGTCCGATTCAGGCGGCGCTGACTTCGGCCATCACCTTCGCCCTTGGCGCCGCCTTGCCGCTGCTGACGGTCGTGATTTCTCCGGTCGCCTATATGATTCCTGTCGTTTCCGGAACGTCACTGGTATTCCTGGCGCTACTGGGCACCTTGGCGGCGTACACCGGCGGCGCGCCGGTTGTGGCCGGCGCGGCACGCGTCACCTTCTGGGGCGCCATCGCCATGGCGCTGACGGCTGGCGTCGGCCATTTGTTTGGAACGGTCGTCTGAAAAATACGAAAACAGGAAACAGCTGATGAAAGGTTTCTTTATTGTGGGGATTATCCTGAATGTCGTGCTCACCGGTCTGGCGCTGTATTGGTTGTGGCGCCAGCGCATGCCGAAGAAGGACAAGGATGAGAACCGGAAAGGCGAAGGCGAGTGACGGCCTGTCTTGACGTTCGGTGCGAACCGGGATGACGGAATGGAAACACCACACGAGAACAATGACTATCTCTCCGTTCACGCGCGCCAGTTGATTGAAAGCTACCGCCGCTGGACCGGCCGCGATCTGGTGGATCCCAATTTATCTCCGGTCGAGCAGGCGCGGGCGCTATATGAGGCGCCGTTCGTGACGGCCTCGCACGGCACCGAAGCGGACCCGGTATTCAATTATGCCAACCGCGCGGCACTCACGCTGTTCGAAATCTCCTGGGCGGATTTCACGTCCATGCCTTCGCGCCTGTCGGCGGAGCCGGCGGCGCGCGAGGAACGGGCGCAACTGCTGGCGCGGGTGAATCGACACGGATTCATCGACGACTACAGCGGCATACGCGTTTCCACCAGCGGCCGCCGCTTCCGCATCCGGCGCGCCACGGTATGGAATGTAGTCGATGCGCGCGGTGCGCCGAGCGGTCAGGCGGTGGTGTTCCGCGACTGGGAATATCTTTGATCCGGGACAGGGTTGGCGGGTTTCACCAGCAGGCGAGGCGGGTGTAGGCTAGCTCGCCAACGCGCACGGCAAGGAGTGGTCTGATGGCGCAGGAACGAATCTTGTGGTACTTCGCTGATCCGATGTGCTCCTGGTGCTGGGGGTTCACGCCGGCGATCAGCAGCATCAAGGCGAGCTACTCGGACCGGGTGAAGATTGCCCTGATGCTGGGCGGTCTGCGGCCGGGAACGACTGAGCCCGTGACGCCGAAATTCCGCGAGGAGACGCTGCGCCACTGGCAGGACGTGCATAAGCTGACGGGCCAGCCGTTTGCCTTCGAGGGTGCGATGCCCGAGGGTTTCGTGTACGACACCGAGCCGGCCAGCCGCGCGGTGATCGCCGTCGCCGGGATCGATCCGGAGACGATCTTCCCCTATTTCAAATCGGTGCAGGCAGCGTTTTACACCCAGGGCCGGGACGTGACCAAGACTGAGACGCTCGCTGAACTGGCCGAGCAACATAATATAGATAAGCCCAGGTTCCTGGAGCGCTTCGAGTCCGAGGACGTCAAGGACAAGACGCGCACGCATTTCCGGATCACGCGCGAGGCTGGCGTGCGCGGCTTTCCCACGATTGTGCTGCAGGCCGGATCCGGCCATAAGCTGCTGACCAATGGCTGCCGCCCGCTTGAGGAACTGCGCCCGGAGCTCGAGGCCTGGCTGACGGAGACGGCGTGACGGGTCCACTTCGCCGATGTTGAATGGCATTGCCCGGTGAGTGAAGTTAAAGTGTAGGGCCGTATGTGCCGTTCCAAAGGAATTCATGGGTGAAACCTGATCCCGCCGTATCGATGGTCTTGGCCGTCGCGCTCATGACTTTGCTGGTTACCGCAGCCAATTCCACCCAGGCCGCGGAAGCACTGACACTGGATGAATATTATGCCGCGGCGCTGAAACGCAGTGAGGTGATCGCCACCCAGGGCGAATTGATCCGCCAGGCGGAAGAACGATACAAACAAGCGAATTCCGCGATTCGTCCCACCGTGAGCGGCGTCGCATCTTACTCGCGTCGGGATTCCGTCTCCTCGGTCGATCCAGGCAATCCAGCACCGACCGATCGGTCGTCGCTGGCCAAACTGACGGCGACGCAACCGCTATTTCGCGGCTTCCGCGATTTTGCCGCCCTGCGCCAGACGAATGCCCTGCTGGACGCGCAGAACCAGGACTACCGAAATGCGTGCACGCAACTTTTCAAGGACGTGGTGCAGAATTTTTACATTGTATTGTCGATCGAGCAGGATCTGAAAAACTACAGCGAGGAAATCAACCAGAATATCGATCGTGAAAAAGAGCTCAACGGGCGGGTGCGCATCGGCCGCTCGCGGATCAGCGAGGTGCTGTCCGTCCAAAGCACCATCAGCACCTTGCGTGCCCAGGTGGAACAGTTGCGAAGCCAGCTTGGCACGGCGCGCGAGGCGTTCGCGTTCCTCAGCGGGTTGGCACCCACGACCTTGCTGCGCGATGCCGAGGACCTTCCGGTGAACCTTGAACCGCTCGATGAATATCTGGCGCGGCTGGAGATGCGTCCGGACGTGAAGGCAAGTCAGCAGCGATTGACGGCGGCACAGGAGAATACGACGGTGGCCAGAGGCGCCAATCTTCCGTCGCTCGACCTGAATGCCAACCGCTACCTGGAAAGGTCCGGTTATCTGAGGGACGCGACTAATCTCAGGGATTCGGACTGGGACGTGGAGATTGCGCTGACGGTGCCGATCTATGCCGGCGGACTGCTGCAATCCAAGGTGCGCGAGGCGGTATCGCAGCGCACCCAGGCCGAGCTGAATGTGAGCCAGGTGACCCGCGAGGCGGAACAGGAGATCCGCTCGGTTTATCAAATCGTCGTGTTCGACCGGACGCAACTGGATGCACTGGAAAAGTCGACGGAGTCCGCGCGCAAGAACTACGAAGCCCAGCGGCGCGACTACCGGCTGGGTCTCGTCACCAACCTGGACGTGCTGCAGGCGTTGACGGCATTTCAGCAGAATCAGCGGGCGCTGGATCGTGCGCACTATACCGCGAAGCTCGATTATCTCATTTTGGAAGCAGCGGTCGTCCGCCGCCCGGCCACGCTTCAGAGGCCCGCGCCATGATGCTTCCCGAGATCGCCATTCGCCGCCCCGTCTTCGCCTGGATGCTGATGGCGGCGCTGATCCTGTTCGGCGGAATCTCGGCCGAGCGCATGGGCATCAGCCAGCTGCCGGACGTGGATTTCCCGGTGGTCACGGTGAGCGTGGATTACACCGGCGCCGCGCCGGAGATCATCGAAACCAACGTCGTGGACATCATCGAGGACGCGGTCATGACGGTGGAAGGCGTGCGCAGCGTGACGTCGACCTCGCGTTACGCCTCCGCCACCATCAGCATCGAGTTCGAACTCTCCCGCAACATCGCCGACGCGCTGCAGGAGGTGCAGAACAAGGTCGCGGCCGCGCAGCGCTACCTGCCGAGCGACATCGAGCCCCCGGTCATCAGCAAGACCAATCCCGAAGACCAGCCGATCCTGTGGATGTCGGTCACGAGCGAGCGCCACTCGCTGCGCGAACTGATGCGTTACGTGAAGGACACGCTCAAGGACCGGTTCTCGTCGGTGAGCGGCGTCGGCGAGATCACGCTCGGCGGCTACGTCGAACCGAACCTGCGCGTATGGGTGGCGGGGAAGGCGCTCAGTCGCTATGAGCTGGCGGTGACGGACGTGCTGAACGCGATCCAGAGCGAGCACTCGGAGCTACCCGCCGGCCAGATCACCACCGGGCGCAAGGAATACGACGTGCGCACGCTCGGCGAGGCGAAGACCGCTCAGGAGTTCGAGAAAATCGTCGTCAACCAGCGTGGCAGCCAGCCGATCTACTCGCGCATCGCGCTGAGTCAGGTGGCGACCGTCGAGGACGGGCTGGACGACATACGCCGCATCTCGCGCGCCAACGGCGAGCGCGCTGTCGGCATTGGCATCCGCAAGCAACGCGGGTCGAATACCGTGGCCGTGGCGCAGGGCGTCAAGCAGCGCATGGCCGAGGTGGCCAAACAATTGCCGGAAGGCATGAAGATCGCCGTGAACTTCGACACCACCAAGTTCATCGAGGACTCGGTGGACGAGTTCAAGCTGGCGCTGGTGCTGTCGGCGCTGGCCACCGCGTTGGTGTGCTGGCTGTTCCTCGGCAGCTGGACCGCGACGCTGAACGTCATCCTCGCGATACCGACCTCGATCATCGGCACCTTCATCGTCCTGTACTTCTTCGGCTTCACGCTCAACACCTTCACGCTGCTGGGTCTGAGCCTCGCCATTGGCATCGTCGTGGACGATGCCATCATGGTGCTGGAGAACATCGTGCGCCACCGCGAGCAGGGAGAAAACCGCGTGGAGGCGGCGCTCAAGGGCTCGCGCCAGATCACCTTCGCCGCGATCGCGGCAACGCTTGCCGTGGTCGCGATCTTCCTGCCGGTGGCGTTCATGAGCGGCGTCATCGGACGGTTCTTCTTCCAGTTCGGCATCACCATGACCGTCGCCGTGCTGCTGTCGCTGCTCGAGGCGCTGACGCTTACCCCCATGCGCGCGTCGCAGTTCGTCGAGGCCGGGAGCCGCACCACGCGCATGGGGCGCGCGGCGGATTTCACGTTTCGCGCCGTGGCCGCGCTGTACCGCCGGTTGCTCGCGACCGCGCTCGGGCATCCGTGGAAAGTCATTGGCGCGTCGCTGGTGTTCTTCGCGGCTTCGTTCGGCACGCTCAATTTCATCAACAAGGAGTTCATGCCGGTACAGGACCAGAGCACCTTCGTCGTGCGCGCGCAAACGCCGGTCGATTCCTCGATGGAGTTCACCGACTCGGTGGCGCGTGAGGCCGAGAAGTTCTTCGCCTCGCGGCCGGAGGTGCGCCGCTACATGCTCGCCGTGGGCGGATTCGGCACCGGCGGGCAGTCGAACCTGATGAATTTCTTCATCAGCCTGAAGCCGAAGGGCGAGCGTGGCATTGACTCGAAAGCCGGTCACGAGCTGTCGCAGCAGGAAATGATGGCGGTGACGCGCGAAGCGCTGCGCAAGATCGGGCTCAAGGTCTCGATCCAGGACCTGTCGCAGCGCGGCTTCACCGCCTCGCGCGGCTTCCCGGTGGAGTTCGCCGTGCAGGGGCGCAACTGGGACAAGCTCGTCGAGTACTCCGAAACGATCATTTCGAAACTCAATGCCACCGGCCTGGTTACCGATACCGACAGCGATTACCTGCTCGGCAAGCCGGAGATTCAGGTCATTCCGGATCGCGAGCGCGCTGCGATGCGCGGCGTAAGCATCCACGCGATCTCGCAGACGGTCAACGCCCTGGTCGGCGGGGTCGTCGCCGGACAATACTCCTCCGAGGGCCATCGCTACGACGTGCGCGTGCGGCTGCGCGACCAGGATATCGACCGCATTGACCAGATCAAGCTCTTGTACGTGCGCAACAACCGCGGTGAGCTGATACCGCTCTCGGAGGTGGTTCAGATCAGGCAAGCCACGAGTTTGGCGCAGATCAACCGCAACGATCGCGAGCGCGCGATCAAGATTTTCGCCAACGTCCAGGCCGGCAAGTCCCAGCAGGAAGCGCTGGCGCGGGCCGAGTCGATCGCGCGCGAGGTGCTGCCGAAAGACTACAAGTTGCGTTTCGTCGGCGGTTCGCAATCGTTCCAGGAATCGTTCGCCTCGCTGTGGTTCGTGTTGTTGCTCGGCGTGATCGTGGCCTACATGGTGCTGGCCTCGCAGTTCAACAGCTTCGTCCATCCATTCACAGTGCTGATGGCGCTGCCATTCAGCATGTCCGGCGCCTTCCTGACGCTGCTTGCAACTGGCCACTCGCTCAACATTTTCAGCTTTATCGGCCTGATCCTGCTGATGGGCATCGTCAAAAAGAACTCGATTCTGCTGGTGGACTTCACCAACCAGGTACGCGCCCGTGGCGAGGTGTCGGTACGCGCGGCGCTGATCGAGGCCTGCCCGATCCGGCTGCGCCCTATCCTGATGACGTCGATCGCCACCATCGCCGCCGCTCTGCCGCTGGCATTCGCGGTCGGACCCGGCGCCGAGCTGCGCGCGCCCATGGCAATGGCGGTCATTGGCGGCGTTTTCGTGTCGACGCTGCTGACCCTGTTCGTGGTGCCGTGCGTATACGAACTTTTGTCACGATTCGAGGGCAGCCGCGTGGCCGAGGCGAAGCGGGAAAAGGAAATCGCCCAGGCCACAAAAGACGTGGCATGAATCGTCCGTCGGTTCTTTTGAACCGGCAGGGAATAAAACAAGCCCTACACTCATCTCAAAATCCGCTCCCATGGCGGGTTATGCCTCTGGGTGTTGTCTATACTTGGTGCAGGGGAGGCGGCGCGCATTGCAGCCGGTATGTCACTGTCCTGCCAGGCAGCCATCCACCACAAATCCTTAATGACGAATCAGTCTGTTCAGGAGCCTTATGCTTCAACGATATCCAGTCGCTCTGTTTCTGGTGTTTCTTGCAATATTCAGCACACCCGCTGCGGCGAATCTCGTGTTCAGCGCGCCGCCGCGCGAAACGCAATCCGGCGGCGCGGATTCCTACGCGCCGCTGGCGGAGTACCTGTCGAAGGTGACTGGCCAGAAAGTGGATTACAAGTATTCGGATAACTGGCTCAGCTACCAGAAGGAAATGCAGAAGGGGGCCTACGATCTGGTCTTCGACGGACCGCACTTTGTCGGCTGGCGCATGGCCAAGCTGGGGCACATGCCGCTGGTCAAGTTTCCCGGGAATCTAAGCTTCGTCGTGATCGTGAAACAGGCCGACACCCGGTTCAATTCCATCCAGCAACTCGCCGGGCGCACCATCTGCGCGCACGCGCCGCCGAATCTGGCGACGCTCACGGTGCTTTACGAGTTCAAGAACCCCGCGCGTCAGCCCATGATCATCAATACTCAGGGATTTGC